>NZ_JBFAZW010000016.1:0-131487 GCF_040682015.1 Dactylosporangium sp. NPDC051485 | reverse complement strand
CCGCGCCCTGGCGGGCTCGGGCGCCCTGGGGGTGCGCTTACCAACTGCCCCCCCGTTTCACCCCCCCCCCGGGGGCCCCGGGCTCGCCAAGGCGAGCCGGAGCCGCGCCGAGTTTCAGGGGGTCGACAGCCGGGTCTCGGCCCAGTCGACGATGAGGTTGCGCTCGGCGAACAGCCATGTGCCGTCGCGTTTGGTGAAGGTGTCCAGGTAGCGCAGCGCGGCGATCATGATTCTGCGCTCACCGTCCGTGGTGAACAGGTGATGCGCGAGCGTGTAGCTCTCGCCGGTGGCAGTGTCGCCGGCGAGCTCGACGGTGCTCTGGCCGTTGAAGTGCGTGGTCGCCTCGTATTGCCGGAGGCCCTCGAAGACCGGCGTGAGCGCTTCCTGCCCGTCGAGGGCGTAGGTCGGCGCGGAGCCTTCGCCGTCCATGAAGACCACGAAGCGGCAGTCCTCGGCGAAGAGGGCCTTCTGACCTTCGGCGTCACGCCGATCGGCGCAGTGCGCGTATGCGTCGAACAGTTCGCGTATCGCGAGCCGGTCGGCCGCCTCGGCCGGTGAGATCTCACGGTGTACCGACATGGTGTCTCCTTCCCCCGGTCTGACCGGAGCCACTAGACTGGGCGTAGTGGGGACTTCCCCGGTTGACCAGACGAGCCTAACTGGGGAACTCCCCGGTTAGCAAGCAGAGAAGAGTGATGGCGACGACACCGAACGCGCGGCGAGCGGACGCCCAGCGCAACCGCGACGCGATCCTGGCCGCGGCCATCGATGCGCTCAGCGAGTCAGGTGAGGTCTCCCTGAACGCGATCGCCAAACGGGCGGGCATCGGCAACGCCACGCTGTATCGCAACTTCCCGACCCGGGAGTCGCTGATCCTCGCGGTGTACCGCCGCGAGGTGCAGCACGTCGCCGAGTCCGCCGCCGAGTTGCTTGCCACCCATCCGGCGGAACAGGCGCTGCGGATCTGGATCGGGCGGCTCGCCCGGTACGCGATGACCAAGCAGGGCCTGGCCGGCGCACTGCGAACGGCGGCGCATCCCGGAGACGACCTTTTCGCCGAGACCTACCAACCCATCGTCACCGCACTGGCCGTACTGCTGACGGCCGCCGAGACGGCCGGCATCATCCAGCCGGGCCTCGACCCCGACGATGTGCTGCTCCTGTTCGCGGGCCTCTGGCAGCTCGACCCCGCCGGCGACTGGGAGGCACAGGCCGGGCGGCTCTTCGAACTGGCCATGCGCGGCATCCGGGCCCGCTGATCGACCGCCGCCGATCGGCGCGTTCGGCGCAGCCGCGGTGAAGTCCCGGCACAACAGGTCGGCCGGGTCGGATCTGGTGGTCCGCGGGGGTCCTGGCGTGGCGGACACCCTGGATGCCCAGCCGTTCCATTCGCCGTCACGTAGCAGCTGCCGCCAAATCCTGTGGGCGCCGTAGACGCGGTAGTTGGCGTCGTGATCAGTGCGTTCGCGCTTCGCCCTTCCCACGCGACGAGGTACTGCACTGGAACCATTGGTAGGCAGCCGGCAGGCCTGCGCGCCACGGCACCCGTCCGAAAGGGAACAACAGGCACGTCAGGCTGGGTGAGCCCATAGCCAGCGCGGCCAGGCGCCGCGCCGCGCGGACCCCGGCGACGACGCGCTGCACGTCCTCGCCGAAAGGGCTGCCGGCTCAACCAGCGATCCCCCGCTCCCACTCGCCGATCAGACCCTCACGGATCCCCTCGTCAGGCCGACCAGCCTCAATCCACCCGATCGACTCGCCGCCGTACTCAATACTGACAGTCAGACCCGTGCGACCAGAGAACCCAGCCAAGGCATCGACCACAGCCTTGGCATCCGCCAACTCGCTCCGGTCCAGCTCAGCTGACACGGTCTCCGCCGTAGACGCGCGTACGTCCGTCAACCACAAGACCACTCCGCACGTGCGCACCCCGCCAGCGTCGATACTGTCGACGAACTCAGGTGGCGCGCCAGCCCACCCTCGCGCCCGAAGCAACTGGGCAACCAACTCCTGAAGCCCCGCCACCGTGTCCGGCACTACCTCGCCGTCGACATAGCCGAGCAGCGACACCTCCGGGTACCCAGCCACGCCATCACCCTGTCATACCCTCAACCCACCTGCTTGTGGAACCCTCCCACCCATCGCAGATCGTCCGACGAGTTGGCGCTCTCGGCGCCGCCGGGTGCGGGAGGGTTGACGCTCCTGCCGTACCTGGACGGGGAACGTACCCCCAACCTGCCCGACGCGCGTGGTCTGCTCGCCGGGCTGACCCGGGCGAACGCGTCGGCGGCGAACCTGGCGCGGGCCGCGGTGGAGGGCATGCTCGGCGGCCTCGCCGACGCCCTCGACGCGCTCCGCGCCCAGGGCACCCCGGTCAACCGGGTGCTACTGATCGGCGGCGCGGCCAAGTCCCGCGCGGTACAGGCGATCGCGCCGGCGCTGTTCGACGCGCCCGTGAGCGTGCCGAGCCCCGGCGAGTACGTCGCGCTCGGCGCGGCGCGCCAGGCGGCCTGGGCACTGTCCGGCGGTGCCGAGCCGCCGCAGTGGCCTGCCGCGGCCGAGGAGGTCGCCGCCGCCGGTACCCCGGAGGTGCACGAGCGCTACGTCAACGTCCGCCAACGGTCGCTACGGCTGCTGACGTAACGGAACGGGCTCAGTCGCTGCGGTGGCGCTGGTAGTGGCGGGCGACGCGGGCGCGGTTGCCGCACGAGGGTTTGCACCAGGCCTGGCGTGGATCGTCCTGGAGGAAGTAGCGCACGCAGCGCGGGGCCGGGCAGGCCCGTAGCCGGCTGACGTCAGGCCCGGCGAGGAACCTCGTGGCGGCCTCGGCCAGCACCGCAAGCAGGCGGCCTTCCGCGTCGGTCGCGGTGATCGGATACATCAGGCGCGGCGCGCCGTCCGCCGGCCACTGCAGCGACGGTGGCCCGAGACCGGCGGCGGCGGCGTTCAGCCGGGCCAGCGCCGACTCGACGTCGATGAGGCTCTGGGCGTCGGCCCGGCTCGGCTCCAGCGGGCGGACCGCCCGGGCGAACAACGATCGGACCGCCGCGCGCAGCGCCGTCACCCGCCGGCGCAGTTCCTCGGTCGCGGCCGGCGGTTCGGCGCCGAGGTCCGGTGCCACGGCCAGCCAGCCGGCCAGCCCGGCGACGCTGTCGAGGTCGTCCGCCACGCCACCGTTGCCGTCGTGGCGGATCGTGCTGACCAGGGAGAGCGAGAGATCCCAGTACCCCACACCGGCCATGCTAATGGAATGCCCTCTTGATTGCATTTGCCCGCGAAGCTACGGTGACTATCGCCAGATCGCTTCGATCCCATTAGCCAACCGGGGGTAGTTCATGCTTCTCCTCGCACACATCAGCGACCTGCACCTCGACGGCACCGAACGCAGCCTCAGCCGGGCCGCAAACGTCATGGACTACCTGCGCGGACTGCCGCGACCGGTCGACGCGCTGCTCGTCACCGGCGACATCGCCGACAACGGCGTCGAGGCCGAATACGAGGCCGCCGCCCGGCTCCTGACCGCACCGTTCCCGGTCCTGACCTGCCCCGGCAACCACGACATCCGCGCCGCGTACCGCAAGGCGCTGACCGGCGAGCCCGCCGCCGACGGCCCGATCAACCGGCGCCACCGCGTCGGTGGCCTGGCGGTCCTGATGTGCGACTCGACCATCCCCGGGCGCGACGAGGGACTCCTGGACGACGAGACCCTCGCCTGGCTCACCGGCACCCTCGACGAACTCGGCGACACCCCGACGCTGATCGCGTTCCATCACCCGCCGGTACGGCTGCACCACCCACTGCCCGACTCGATGCTGCTGCAACAGGAATCCGCGCTCGCGGCCCTGCTCGACACCCACCCGAACGTGATCGCCGTCCTCACCGGCCATGCGCACACCGCGGCGGCGGCAACCTTCGCCGGCCGGCCATTGCTGGTGGCGCCGGGCGTGACCTGGACCCTGCGGCTGCCGTGGGAGAGCGACCACCTGGCGGATCTCGGCGCACCGCCCGGACTGGCGTTCCACGTCCTCGACGACGCATGGAACCTCGTCACCCATTACCGCGTCGTGCTCTGATGCGCGCGCACGCCGTCGCCGGCTTCCTGGTGGCGATCCTGCCCCTGATCGCCATGCCCGGCGCGAGCCTGACCCTGCTCACCCAGCGGGTCGCCCGCGACGGCGCGCGGCAGGCGGCGCCCGTGATCCTCGGCACCGTCACCGGCCTGTACGTCCACGCCACCCTCGCCGCCATCGGGCTGTCCGCGCTGGTGATGCGCTCCAGTGAGGTGTTCGCCGCGGTACGCCTCGCCGGCGCCGCCTACCTGATCGGGCTCGGCATCGTGACATGGCGGACCAGACCGGCAACCACCGCCACCGCCACCGGTGCACCACTACCGGCGCGGCGCCCGGCCTACCTGCAAGCGTTGCTCGGCAACGTGCTCAACCCGAAGGCCGCGGCGATCTTCCTGACCCTGGTACCGCAGTTCCTCGACCCCGACGCGGCCCTCCCCCCGCAGATCCTCGCCCTTGCGACCGCCCAGGCCGCCCTGATCACCGTGTGGCTGCTCGGCTGGGCCGTGCTGATCAGCCGGGCCCGCCAGTCGCTGCGCTCCCCCACCGCGGGCACGATCGTCCAGCGGATCGCCGGCACGGTGCTCGTCGCCCTCGGCATCCGGGCCGCGGTGGCGTGAGCCCGCAACCACGGGGCGGTTGCCGGTCCATCGGGCTGCGGAAGGTGATGTCCAGGCGCTGGGCCATGGCGACGACCTTGTCCGCGCCGACCCGCTCCCGGAGCGCCGAAGGCCGTCTCCCGGGTCTACAGCTCGAAGGAGGCGCCATCCGCGGGCACCTCGGCGGCCAGCCGGAGGGCGGTTCCCGTCACCGCGACCGGGTTGGTGTTGTTGAGATGGGTGTACATGTACCGCATGCCGGGCCGGCGCGGCAGGAGCGGCTCGGACAGCTCGATCGGCAGGTGGCCCATCGAGGTCGCGGCGCCGCCCCCGCCCGTCGCGCGGCGCAGCTCGTCGTCGTGCAGGAACGTGCCGTCCAGCACGACGCAGCCCGCGTCGGCGATCAGCTCCTCGAACGCGGGGGACCAGGCCGGCAGGCAGGGCGCGTAGACGAGGACGCCGCCGGTGCGCGGGTCGCTCACCCGATATGCCAGCACCCAGTCGTCGCCGGGCAGGCTCTCGGCGTACCGCGGCCGCTTCGAACCGACGCTCAGCGCTTGCGCCCGCAGGCCGCCGTCCAGGCCGATCTCGGCGCCGGGCTCGATGACCGCGCAGTGCAGGGTGGTGTACTGCGCCAGGATCGGCCGCACCGGGAAGGGGCCGGCCAGCGCGTCGAGCACGCAGCCGCTGCCGTACAGCGTCAGCGCGCCCGCCTCGCGTAGCGTCAGCAGCCCGAGGGTGTGGTCGAGCTCGGCCGTCGACAGCAGCACGCCCCGCAGCGGCGTGTCCCGCCGGCCCGGCCCCGGCGCCAGCTCGGGCGCGGCGGCGAGCTGCGCGCGCAGGTCGGGCGAGGCGTTGAGCAGGAACCACGCCCGGCCGTCGCCGCTGACCGCCACGCAGTCCTGGGTGCGGTTCACGCCGGCGGCGCGGGCGCGGGTGCAGCCGTCGCAGGCGCAGTTCCATTGCGGCAGGCCGCCGCCCGCGGCGGTGCCGAGCAGCCGGACCCTCACGCCATCAGCCGGGGCACCGGGGCCGCCGCCGCGCTGCCGGCCGCCGCGGCGAAGCGCGTCAGCCGCTCGTGGTGCGGGGACAGGCCGCAGGCGGGGTCGGTCGCCGCCGGATCGCCGGTCACCTGGTACGCCTGGCAGCGGCAGCCGCCGAAGTCGACCTCGCGCAGCGCGCACGAGCGGCACGGGTCGGGCATCCAGCCGGTACCGCGGAACCGGTTGAACGACGCCGACGAGTACCAGATGTCACCGAGCGGGCGCGCGCGGACGTTCTCGATGCCGAGGCCCGGTAGCTGCGCGGCGGCCAGGCAGGGCAGCGCGTAGCCGTTGGCGCCACGACGAGCTGGCGGGCGCCCCAGCCGGACATGCACGGCTTCGGCCGGTCGGCGTGGTAGTCGGCCGCCACGTACACGAGCTCCAGCGCGTCGCCGTAGCGCGCCCGCGCCGTCTGCGCGTCCCGCTGCGCGGTCGCGACCTGCTCCGGGGTCGGCATCAGCGCGGCCCGGTTGCGCAGCCCCCAGCCGTAGAACTGGGTGTGCGCGAGCTCCAGCCGGTCGGCGCCCAGGCCGGCGGCCAGCTCGGCGATCGCGAGCAGCCGGCCGACGTTGCCGCGGTGCAGGACCACGTTGACGGTGAGCGGCAGGCCGTGGGCCCGCGCCCGGCGGGCCGCGTCCAGCTTGCGCTCGTGCGCCCGCATCCCGGCGACCTCGTCCGCCGCCGCCGGTTCGGCGTCCTGGATCGACAGCTGCAGGTGGTCCAGCCCCGCGCCGGCCAGCGCCGCCAGCCTGGCCTCGGTGAGCGGGATGCCGCTCGTGACGAGGTTGCTGTACAGGCCGAGCCCGCGGGCGTGGGCGACGAGGTCCACCAGATCGGGGCGCAGCATCGGCTCGCCGCCGGAGAGGTGCACCTGCAGCACGCCGAGGTCGCGGGCTTCGTCGAGCACGCGGCGCCACTGCGCGGTCGTGAGCTCGTCGCGGTACGCCGACAGCTCGACCGGGTTCGAGCAGTACGTGCAGTGCAGCGGGCACCGGTAGGTCAGCTCGGCGAGCAGCCCGAGCGGCGCCGGGTCGCGGGGCGGCGGGCCGGGGTCCTCACCCGCGGCGTCGAGGCCGGCGGTCCCGGCCGGGCGGCCGGTGCCGTCGAGCGCGACCAGCCGCCGCTGCGCCAGGTCGCCGAGGAGCGCGCCGACCTCGTCGGCGGACACGCCGTCGTAGTCGCGCGCGAGGTCTTCGGCGATGTCGCCGGCCGTGCGCGCGCCGTCGCACCGGGCCACGACCTGCCCGGCCGTCTCGTTGAGCAGCAGGACGCCCTCGGGGTACAGCAGGGCCGGCCGGGCGCGCACCCGGTCGTACGCGAGCCGCACCCCGGCGCGCAGGCCGGCCCCGCTCACCGCCGCAGGCCCGCGTAGTCGACGGTGTCGAGGATTGTGCGTAGCACGTCGCACTTGAACGACAGCGCCGCGAGCGCCGCGTCCTGCTGCTCCCGGGAGCGGCAGTGCTCGAGCACGAGCGAGAGGGTGTACTCGCTGTCGCGCTGCACGACGGGGATGCGGTGCTCGAAGTACGCGAAGCCGTAGGGCTTGATCCAGTCGTAGTGCCGCTGCCAGGCGCGGATCCGCTCCGCCATCAGATCCGGCGAGAAGAGCTCGGTGAGCGCCGCCGCGGCGCCCTCGGTCCACGGCCTCGTGCGGCAGAAGTTCACGTAGCCGTCGACGGCGAAGCGGACCCCGGGCAGCACGCTGCGCTCGTCGCGGACCTCGGCGGGGTCGAGCCCCACCGCCTCGGCGAGGACGAGCCAGTCCTCCAGCCCGCCCTCGCCGTCGCCGCTGCCGTCCTGGAAGGCGATGCGCTCGACCCAGCGCCGCCGGACCTCCGCGAGCGGGCAGTTGGCGATGATGGCGGCGTTCTTCTGGGACAGGCGGCGCTGGTAGTACCAGCGGTTGGCCACCCAGGCCCGGACCTCGTCCGGCGAGCAGCCCCCGGCGTGCAGGCGGACGTGGAACGGATGCTTGTCCCAGTAGCGCGCCGAGAGCCCCCGCAGCGCCGCCGCGAGATCCTCGCGGCTCAGCGGGTGTTCGTCGGCCACGGATCGCCGGCCCCGGAGTACGCGGTGATCTCGGGCCGGGTCTCCCGGCACTCGATGCGCGGCGGGGCCCAGCTCCGCCGGGCCGGTGCCGCGGGCGGGGTCTGTTGCGTTGCGGCCGGCATGGCCTCACCTCCGATGTCTCGGTGTCAGAACCCTGGACGTGCGGTGCATCGAGGCGGCGGCCGCCTCGCGAGCGTCCGGACTACCCGCGACGGCGGCCGGCATGCACCGGCACCCGGTGTGTCTGCGGCCGGGCCGCGCACAGGGCGGCCGGCTCACCCTGGGTCATCACCTCCGGCGGCGCGCCGCCGGAGGCTGGCCGGCCCGCCGCCTGGTCACCACCGCGCAAGCCGGCGACCAGATGATGTTCACGCGTTGCCGGTCGCGCTACATACTCGTGTACATCGATATTCTAAGGACGCCGGTTCCGGCGTGTGACGAGTGTCGATCCACGAGAGGGAAACGTTGGAACACGTGTCATCGCCGTCCGGCGGCCGGTCCGCCGGACGGCGTCGTAGCGCGCCATGGGTCGTGGCCGTGCTGGCCGCGCTCGGCGTCCTGTTGCCCGCGACCGCGGCCTTCGCCGACAACCTGCCCTATCTGCCGCAGAACGCGGGAGGGTACGAGCAGTCGTTCTCCCCCGCGTACGACTACGACACCGACGGCTGCTACCCCGTCGCGGCCATCAGCCCCGACGGCACGCTCAACCCGGGGCTCAACCCCACCGGGGCCCTCAACGGCAACTGCCGGGACCAGTCCGACCTGGACCGGACGCAGACGTACGCCCGGTCCAGGTGCAACAACGGCTGGTGCGCGATCGTGTACGCCAGCTACTTCGAGAAGGACCAGGCCCTGCCCGGCATCAGCCTCGGCGGCCACCGCCACGACTGGGAACACGTCATCTCCTGGGTCAACCAGGCGAGCAACCAGGTCGAGTACGTGACCACCACGCAGCACAGCAGCCAGGTGACGTACCCGCGCTCGCAGGTGCGCTTCGACGGAACCCACCCCAAGACCGTCTACCACAAGGACGGCGCGTCGACCCACTTCTTCCGCCTCGCCAACGCCAACGACGACCCGCCGGAAAACCACTACCACAACTGGCGCTACCCGCCGCTGGTGGACTGGAACGGATGGCCCAGCACGGCGCTGCGCGACCGGCTGATGACCGCCGACTTCGGGGCGGCCACAATCAAGATCAATGACGGCCGGTTCGAGTCGCTGCTCACCGCGTCCAAGCCCGCCGGGATCGCGTTCAACCCGCAGGGCTGAGCGACGCGACGGCCGGAGGACCGCCCTTCACCGGCGATCCCCGGCCGTCGCGCTCGCGCCGTCATATGCCAGTGCTCGCGCGGCTGGGTATGCGGCCGCCAGTAGTGCCCGGCGATGTTTGCACACCACCGCACCGGGCTCGCCGAGACGGTCCGCCGCGGCGTCGAGCGCCGCGCGCAGCGCATCCTCGCCCGCCACGTCGGCGGCCAGCGACACGACGTCGACGCCGGTGGCGGCGATCTCACCGACCGGCGGCGCGGTCCAGCCCCTCCCCCGCGAAGCGGAGGGCCACCGACCGCCCGATGCCGGGACCCACACCTTATGGGCTGCGGCGGGCAAACTGGCCGGCAGTCTGCCCGCCGGGGGCCCCGCGCCGCTGCCACGACACAGCAGGCGGCGACCCACTACACGAGGCGGACATCGCCTGACCCATCCGCGAGCGCCGCCCCAAGAAGGAGAAGGACGCGGTGCGACAGCTCACTGGAGGGCATGAAATCCTTCAATTCGCAAATCCGCCAGAGGGCACAAAATTGTTCAGTCCGCAAATCCGGCAGAGGCATACAGTCCGCTCGGCCGCAACATTTTTGACAAAAAACTCTAAGCTTGACGGCGCCGTGGAGTCTGCCTATCGTCCAGTCGTTCAGGTTCCCGCTGACCGATATCCGAGGGTGTTCATGACCACGCCTCCAACGTTGCCGAAGTTCAGGCAGCAGTTGATTCTCGCCGTTCTTATGCTGTGTTCGCTGCTGATTTGGCTGGACAATACTGTCCTGAGCGCTACGCTGGAGACCCTTGCAGATCCGGTCCGTGGACTGGGGGCCAATCCCGGTCAGCTGCAATGGGCGACCGGTTCGTACACTCTGACCTTCGCCACATTGATGTTCGCTGCAGGCGCATTTGGCGATCGGTTCGGTCACCGGACCGTGTTTTCCATTGGGTTAGTGATCTTCGCCGGGTCCTCGCTGTGGGCGGCGTACGCAAGCGATGCGGGCCAGCTGATTGCAGCTCGAGCTGCGATGGGGGTGGGCAGCGCGCTGATCACGCCCGCCAACTTGGCCATCCTTATGTGGACCTTTACGGGCCCCGCGCGGGCCGCCGCGATCGGCATTTTCTCGACGTCGGCCGGTGTCGGCATGGCTGCCGGCCCGGTGCTGGCGGGGTTCCTGCTCGATCATTTCTGGTGGGGCTCGGTCTTTCTGATCAATGTCCCGGTCGCGGTATTGGCGCTGACCGGGCTCGCCGCGCTGGTTCCGAATTTCCGCAGCCCCACTCTGCGGTCACTGGACCCCGCAGGAATGCTGCTGTCGATCAGCGGGCTCGCGGCGTTGGCCTATGGGCTGATCCGGGCGGGGCAGGTGGCTGTGTGGAGTCGTCCCGACGTCTGGGCGCCGATCGTTGCCGGCCTGGTTCTGCTGGCAGCTTTCGTACTCGTCGAACTGCGTATCAAGGTGCCCAGCTTTGATCCGCGACTGCTCGCGCAACGCACATTCGGTGGCGGCAATGTGGCGCTCGGATTGCTGCTCTTTGCCGTGGCCGCCATCACCTTCTACAACGCGTTCTACCTGCAAGGCGCGCTCGGGTTTTCGCCAACGAAGGCAGGTTTGGCCAATATCCCGACCGCATTCGGCGCGCTCACGGGGGCGCCCCTTGCCTCGCGCCTGGTTCGCCGCCTGTCGCTACGCCCTATCACCGTGCCGGCGCTAACCGTGGCCGCGCTGACCATGGGCGGGTACGGGTTCCTCGGACTCCAGACGCCACTCGTCTGGATCGAGATCCTGTTGTTGATACAGGGTCTCTCGATCGGCATGGTGATCGGCCCCGTTACGGCCGCATTGATCAGCAACCTGCCGTTGGAACAGGCCGGTGCAGGATCGGCCGTCACCAACACTGTGCGACAAACCGGCAGTGTGATCGGAATCGCCGTAGGCGGCACGATCATGTCGATCACGTACCGACGAGCGATCGAACCTTCGCTGGAGGGTGCACCCGGTCCGGTGCAGGATCAGGCGCGAGTTTCCGCCGAACAGGCCCGCCACGTCGCCACCACTATCCAACGGCCCACTCTTGCCCAGGCTGCTGACAATGCGTTTATCCATGCTATGCACGTCGGCGCGGGCTGGATCGCGGCCATCGCACTCCTCGGAGCAGCTGTGCTGCTGATTACCTTGCCTGCTGCCGGAAAGAAGAAGGTTCCGACACCGGAGCCGGACTACGAAGAGGCCCGCGGCTCCGTCTGACCTGGACGTTGCGGCGGCTGACGGCGGCATCGAGGATCGCCAGGAGAAGGGGGCGGGCCGGGCACGTCAGCTGACGGCGTCCAGCCACACCTGCTACCCGAGGCGTTGCCGTACAGAATAGGGCGCTGCGGCAAGTACATCCGGGAGGGTCAATGACCACAATGTCCGGCAAGGTGTGCCTGGTGACCGGCGGGACTAGCGGGATCGGCCGGGAGACGGCGGCCCGGCTGGCCGAGCTGGGCGCCACCGTGGTCGTCGTCGGGCGCGACGCCGAGCGAGGGCGATCGGCCGTCAACGAGATCCGGCATCGGGCGCCCGGCGCCGAGGTGGACCTCCTGACGGCTGACATGTCGAGCCTGGCCGAAGTGCGCCGGCTGGCCGCCGAGGTGCTGGAGAAGTACGACCGGCTCGACGTGCTCGACAACAACGCCGGTGTGATCATGCTCAAGCAGCAGTTCACGGTCGACGGCTACGAGACCGTGTTCGCCGTCAACCATCTGGCGCCGTTCCTGCTGACCAGCCTGCTGCGGGAACGGCTGGTGAGCAGCGCGCCGGCCCGCGTGATCACGGTGTCGTCCAATGTGCATCGTTCGGCCAAGCAGATCCCGTGGGACGAACTGGCCCGCGGCGAGCCGAGCTACCCGCTGTCGAAACTGGCGAACATCCTGTTCACAGTCGAGCTGGCCAAGCGCCTGACCGGCACCGTGGTCGCCAACTGCCTGCACCCGGGCCTCATCCGCACCCAGTTGGGCCGCGAGGCCCGCGGCGTCGCCAAGCTGCTCGTCGCGGCCGCCAAGCCCTTCATGGGTACCGTTCACACCGGCGCGGCCACCCCGGTCTACCTGGCCAGCGCCCCGGAGGCGGCCGAGGTCACCGGAGGCTACTTCCTCCGCGGCAAGCAGATCGAGCCGAGCTCCCTGGCCCGCGACCCCGAGGCCGCCGCGCGCCTATGGACCCTCAGCGAGGAACTGGTGGCGTAAGCCAGGCCAAGATCGTCGCCAGGTGGCGTGCTCGCCAGAATTGTGATCAATGGCCTGCACGGCGGCGTACGGACCATGACGATCGACATGAGCCACAGCACCGGCTCAGCGGCAAATGTGCGCGCGTTCGCTGTGCGAACGTCGGGCGGCGCGAAATTTCCAGCGGGGACGTCGGTGAACCGTCGGTAGGGTTCATGTCGTGGCCAGTTTCCGCTGCGGCGAGGCCTCGACCGCTCCGGACCCGATGCGACGGACGGTGATCGCACGGATACCCCCTGCGGGGTGCCGGGCAGGCACGGACACGACTGCTGGAGCTACTGCGGGCGCCGGGGACGACGTCGGATCTCGCGCATCACACCGGGTTTTCCGTCGGGGCGGCCAGTCGGAAATGGGCCTCCCCATGAACTCGGCTCGCGCACCGTAACCGACAGGAAGGTGCCGTGCACTACCTGTTCGCTGCGCCCGGTCTGGCCCTGCTTGACGGCGATTGCTGAGAGTTGACTGAAAACCGCAACGAATTGCTGCTCCAAATCCGTCGTTAGGGACGAAACGCGGGCGCACGGTTCGGGGGATGTCGTGACGCGCCGAGGGAACCGTTGGCGTCAGGAAGTGGTATGGCGAAGAAGCGTGGGAAGAAGGACCCGTTGTGGGCGCGGTTGTCCCTGATTTTCGGGGCGGTACTGCTGCTCGCCAGCGGTGGCGTCCTTGTCGGTGGCAATCTGTTGCTGAATCATTACAGCGACCAGATCACCCATGACGGCGGCCTCGGCGAGGCGGCATCCGGCGCGACCATCAACGGGCCGATCAACCTGCTCCTCGTCGGCATCGACGAGCGCATCGGCAACGAGGCAATGGGCGCGCGCTCCGACTCGATCATCATCGCGCACATCCCGGCCACGCACGACGCCGTGTACATGATGTCGATCCCCCGTGATACGCGGGTGAAGATCCCGGCGAGCCCGAAAACCAAGTATCCCGGCGGCACCGACAAAATCAACGCGGCGTTCCAGTTCGGGTACCAGAACGGCGGCGGCCGAGGCGGCGGCCTGGAACTGCTCGCCGGGACCGTCAGCCAGCTGGCCGGCGGGCTGAAGTTCAACGGGGCCGCGATCGTCAACTTCGACGGGTTCCGCGGCCTTGTCGAGGCGCTCGGCGGCGTGCACATGTGTGTCGACGAGAAGGTGACGTCGATCCACGTCGGCCGGAACACCAAAACGGGCGAGGTGGGAAAGACCATGCCGTACAACTTCACCCCCGACGGCAACCCGACGTCGCTGAAGCCGGACATGGAGCCGAAGGTGTACGAGGTCGGCTGTCGCGACTTCCTCCCGTGGGAGGCCCTGGACTACGTCCGCCAGCGCGACAAGCTGGCCAACAACGACGGCGACTACGGCCGCCAGCGCCACCAGCAGCAGTTCATCAAGGCAATGGTCAAGAAGGCCACCAGCGCCGGCGTGATCACCAACCCGCTCAAGGTCAACGAGGTGCTCAGCTCGGTCGGCCAGGCCGTGTCGTTCTACAACAACCACGTCTCCCTCGCGGACTGGATCTTCACGTTGAAGGGCATCGACGCGGACAAGATGGTCACGCTGCGCACCAACAACGGCACGTACAGGAGCGAAACCGTCAAGGGCCAGAAATTCGAGAGCCTCGACCAGACCGCGCTCGACCTGCTGAAGGCGATCAGCGACGACACGGTCGCCCAGTTTGTGGCCGCCCATCCGGAGATGATCGCCAACGACGCCGCGACGCCGGCCTCAAGCCCGTCGAACTCGGGCCGCTGACCGGCCCGGCCCGCCGCTACGGCGCGGCCTCGCCCACCGGGCGGGGCCGCGCCTGACGTGCAGCAGGCCGCTCGGGCACCGGCCGGATCGAGGACGCGGTCGCGCAGCTCGAACATGGAGTTTGTCCCCTGCCCGGTTGTCGTGTCGCGGGTGACAGGGCAGCGGCGCCGCTGCTGACGTCCCGCGCCAGCGGGCCGGTGCCGGGGACCGGGCCGCGGGAGCAGGAGCACGCACCACGCCGGTCTCAGCCACGAAACTTGGCCGACATGCTGCAGGCGTCGCCGGGCATCATGGCCGTTTTGACGGTGCCGCCGTGGCCAGCACGGATCTGGCGCGGGCCACGGCGTCGCGGCGCAGGCGGCTCATCGCGGCAAGGGTTTCCAGATCGGAGCGCGACAAGCTCGCGACAAGGGACCTTCGGATCTGGAGGAGTCGTGTGGGCAGATGTTCGGCGAGCTGGCAGTCGCCGTCGTCGACGGCGGCGCGGACTTCCTGTCGTTTGAGGGCCGTCGTGACGCCGAGTTTCTGGTACTGCGAGCGCAGTGCGGACTCGGCGTCGTCGGGGCTGTTATAGGAGTAACCACGGGAACGCATGCAGGTGCTCCAGGCGGCCAGCGCGGCCGAGTAACGAGCGTCATGAGTCATCGCGGCGAGCATGCGTTCATCGAATCGCTGCGGTAGGTAGTACAACCGGGTCCACGTGGCTACGTCGCCGGCCAGCCGCTCATGGGCTTCCGCTATGCAGCCTCTGCTTGGCGTGTCCACCGTCGCATTCCCTTCGATGACCACCGGCAGGTGCGGACTGCCCGGGCCGAACTGGGCGGCCCTGAGCTTCTCGCCGGAGCCGGTGAACGATGGTTCCGGCTGGGGTGGGGCCGGGTCGGCGAGCCCGTATCCGGCGGAGCGCCGCGCGGGCAGGCCGACGGCGGCGGCTTCGTCCTCCGGCGCGGGAATCCTCACCGGAGGCGATGCCGGATCGTCGATTCCTTGTGCTTGAAGGCACCGGTGGTCAAGCTGGTTGAACGCGTTCTCCAGGTCCTCCTCTTCGCCGGGCCACGATCCGGAACGTGTGGCGAAGTCCACCATGGCGGTGGAGATTTCGGAGGCGCCGCGCGTGACCGGCTGCGAGTGACCGCAGCCGGTCAGCGCGACGGCGGCCAGGAGTCCGGCCGCTGCCCAGCGGGCGGGACCTAGCATGCCCAGGCGTTGGAGCTGATCTGGTCGTTGAATGCTTCGTCGTGGTAGACAATGCCGAAGTCCCAGACGGCGTCACCGGGGCTCAGGGTGTGGTAGTGCCCCTTGTAGTTGGCGTTGACGTAGAGGTACGCGGTGCATCGCACGGCTGAGCTGCTGACCGACTCGATGCAGTCGTTCCAGGTGCCGGTGTGGCATTCGCTCTTCGTGTGCGCCAGCTTAGAGAAATCGGGGTTGGAATCCTTGGCCCGGCCCTGGCCGCCGCCGAAGTTCTTGAACGGGTAGAAGCAGATGTATTCGTCCGGGCAGAACGGTACGACGACCGAACGCGACGTGGCCGGGGCCGCGGACGCGGGAGACGCGGCCACCAGCCCCGCCACTGCCAGGCCGGTGGACAGCAGTGCGGCAACCAGTGGTCGCTTCTTCGCCGAGTGTTGGTTCACCAGAACCTCCTTGGATATGTGCCCAGTGGACGGCCGGTGCGCGGCGCATAGGGTCTGACGCGCTGCCCGGCTCTTGCGATGTCCAAGATGCGCGACCGGGCCGGCTCGGGGTAGATCTGGCGGGCACTGCGGGCAAGGATGGGACATCCAACGCTCTGAGCTGCGGCGACGCCTCCGCGGGTGAAGCATCCCTGGGACGGCGCGCGGCCGTCCTGGCCGCTCGGGAGTGCTGATGACCACCAGGCGTTCGCGCGCAGACCGATGCTCACGAAGACACTGCGCGACCTCGAGCGCGACGGTCTGGTCGCGCGCAGCGTGCACGCCGAGGTACCGCCGCGGGTTCAGTACGCGCTGACGCCCCTCGGCTGGACCCTCCTCGATCCGGTCGCCGCCCTCACGCGTTGGGTCGACGAACACGGCAGCACGGTGCTGCGCAACAGCCAGGCGGGACCACCCCGATAGCAGCGCCCGGAGGCCGGCCCTTACCGCCGAGGGACCGCAACCGCGTCGCGCCGCCGCGACGAGAGACATTGGTGGTGTCCTGCCGACGTTTGCCGTGAGGCCCCGAAACCAGAAGGAGCCGAGCGCGGGGGCACGGGCCGAACGGCCGGGGTCCGGCCGGGTGTTGTCCGCGCGGGGCAGGCCCTACGGCCCTTCCGGTCCCGACCGTACTCCGGACAATCAAAACCATGAAGCGAACGACAGCCCTGGTCCTCGCGGCGCTTGCGACGATGTTCGCCGCCGGATGCACGTCGCCCGGCGACGGCGGCGGCCCGGCCGCGTCCACGGCGGGTACCTCGGCCGCCGCCCCGGCGGACGGCTCGTTCCTAGCCGCCCACGGCCTGTCCGGCCTGGACGCCCGCGGAATCATCGACCGCCTCGACCGCGCACCGGTCGCCGACCGCCCGCAGACGCTGAGGGCGTCGGTCCGCCCGAGCCGGCTCCAGCTCACCGACACCCGCACCGGCGCGACGACGGCCCTCGACATCCCGGCCGGGCTGTTCTACCTCTCCGTCGCGCCGTACGTCGGCCACACCCACGAGTGCTTCTTCCACAGCCTGACCACCTGCCAGGGCGAGCTGACCGGCCAGGACCTGCAGGTGCGGATCACCGACACCGCGACGGGCAAGGTGCTGGTCGACGGCGCCGCGAAGACGTCCGAGAACGGCTTCACCGGCTTCTGGCTGCCGAGCGGCATCACCGCGACGCTGCAGATCACCCACAACGGCCGTACGGCCACCACCGACATCGCCACCACCGCGGACGCCCCGACCTGCCTGACGACGCTCCGCCTGACCTGACGCCCGGCGCTGCCGCAACACCGGCTGGTCGCCACGCGGCGCGCCCGGCCACGGGCGGCAGCCCGGGTCGCCGCGCAGCCAGGCGTAGCGGTGTACCTGCCACAAGGGCATCCGTGCAGGTCGCTGGCCCTCTTGACGTCCAGGCCAGACCTTGGTCGGGTCGGGCGCGTCGCCCGACCACGTCGGTGGTGTCCGCGGTGCTGTGGCTCGCCTCGGACGAGTCGTCCTTCACCATCGGCCACGACCTGGTCGTCGACGGCGGCGCGACCGCGTAGCGCCGCGCTCGCCCGCATAGCCCAGGCCGGTCAGCCCGGCAGTTGCCCCGCCTGATCCACGATCGCCGTCCGCAGGAGTGCTGTCGGACGCAGCATCAGCATGGACACGCCGTCCTCGCTGTTGAGTTGGGTGCCAAGGAACCGATAGCTGCCGGGGTCGAACAACAGCTCCTGGCGCATCCCGTCCTGGGTACGGGTGACGGCAACGCCGCGCCGTCCGGCCGCGTCAACACTGTCCTGGGCGACGGTGACACCGGGAAGTGCAGATGCTGCGGTGAACAGGGCTGCACGCGATTTCGGTGGCATGTATCCGCTGCTGAGAAGCGCGATGATCTGACTGAAAACCTGTCCGGGGTCGTCGCTGCCGGCCATGCGGTGCAAATGAGCCACCATCGCCTTGGGACTCGTCGGCAGCTGGTTTCGGTAGCCGGGGTCGGGTGTGCACGGACGGGTCCGGGTCGGATCGAGCGTTCCTCCTGCTCCCCACTGGGCAGCCCGGCCGTTGCGGCAGCCAGGGTTCGTCATCTCATGTCGTCCGTCGGGGTTGGCCTGCTCGGTCCAGATCAAGTTGTCACGGGTGCCGTCTACCGAGAGCCAGGAACGTACGAGGCCGGCTACCGGGCCGCTGGTGGTCGGTGACCAGCTCTTGGTCTCGACGAACACGAACTGATCGGGTCTGGCCGCCAGTTCCGGCTCTTGTCCCGCGACGGCGGCTGCGTGCCGCAGCAGTTCCGTGGCTTCGGCGCTCGCGGCCGGAGGGCGTTCACCGATACGCGCTGTCTGCAGGACGAAGGTTGCGGTGACCATCGCTGCGGCGATGCCGGTCACCAGGGCGATCCGCCCGCCGGGGCTGCGCAGCCGTAACCGCCGCCGGCTCGGGCCAGCCCGGTCGGGCATACGGTCCCGCAGCGAGGCGGGCAGACCCGGCTGTGGCGGGCCAAGTCGTGCGCCGAGATCATCCAGTGCCTGTTGCAGGTCCACGTCTACTCCTCGCCGGCGCGTAGCGGATTGTCGCCCAATGCGGCCTTGACCTGGCGCCGCGCCCGATGTAGCCGGGAGCGAACTGTTCCCGCCGGGATGCCGAGGGCGTCGGCGACCTCGTCGTTGTTCAGCCCGCCCCACGCGATCAGTAGCAGGACATCACGGTCACCGGCTGACAGGCCGTGCAGCGCAGCGGCGAGCGCCGCCCTGGCGGCCCGAGCCGTTACCTCATCCGCTACCCGTTCCGCATGGCTGTCCTCGTCGAACGGCTCGTCGTACCGGGCGACAGCGCGCAGCCGCGCACCTTCCTTGCGGCGGTACCGGGAGATCTCTTTGGTGAGGATGCCGAACAGCCAGGGCCGGGCGTCGGGCCGGTTCAGGTCGTAGCGAGCGCGGTGGCGGAAGGCCACGGTGAAGGTCTCGGCGACCACGTCATCGGCGACATCCGGCCCGACACGCCGGTAGGCGTAGCTGTACAACGCCGGGGCATGGCGCTCGTACAGCACTGCGAACGACTCCGCTGAGGTCAGCGAGGCCTCCACAGCCTGCCCGTCGGCGAGCCCACCCGCCGACCGCCAGCTCAGCACACCCATCCGTCAACCAGGCCCATCGCATCCGCCTCCCGTCCCCGCAGGAACACACCCCGCACCAGTACTCGCCACTTTGCGGTCAGCGCGTTCACGCCCACAGGGAAACCGGCGGCCGCTGACCGCGCGCCTCCTCCGGCGTGCGGCGGCAAGGGGCCCGGGCTTTGGTCTTAGCAGGCAGGTGGCGGACCGAGCGCCGCTGGCGCTGCGACGAGCCGGGCTGCCGGCTTCGCTCGTTCACCGAGTCGGTCCCGGCGGTGCCGCCGGGAGACGCGTCGGGATGGCGCGTCGATCGAAGTGGGCGGATGCCGCCGGACGAAACACGTCCGTAACAGGTAACGGTCCAGTCACAATGGCTTCCTAACGCGCGCTGCTCTCGCGTACGGTGCCGTGGTCGGAGGTCAGACCTCCGTCCTCAGGCCTTCAATCCGTACCGACGTGAGGTGGATGCGTGCAGGAACCCGCCGCCCGGTATGGGGGTTACAAGTCGTTCGACTATCTGGCCCCCCACGCCGACTACAAGGTGTTCGAGCTGGCCCCGCAGCTGGGCCGGGTGCCCGAGCACGACCTCGGGCTCTCCGACGACCAGCGGGAGCGGGTCGCCCGGCTGCTCCGCGAACACGCCGCGATCTCGTTGCACGAACACCCCAAGATCCTTCCGGCCGATGTCACGCAGCTGCGGGACTACAACCGCACCGGACGCAACGCCTTCGGGTTCGAGGGGCTCGCGCGGTCCGGTCTCACCGCCGTCTTCGACAACTTCATGAACGGCACTGGCTGCGTCACCAGCGAGCACGCCTGGAAGTGGGACGACGTCATCTACGACATCGGGCTGCGCTTCGCCGACGTCGCCAAGCAGGACTACGTGGTGGTGGCGACCACCCTCGACGAGATCTTCGCGGCCAAGCGCGACGGCCGGCTCGCCCTGGTGGCGGGGCTGGAGGCCGCCACGATGATCGAGAACGAGCTGGACCGGATCGACATCCTGTACGGCTTCGGTGTCCGCCAGATGGGCATCGCCTACAGCCAGGCCAACATGCTCGGCAGCGGGCTCTCCGAGGAGCGCGACGGCGGCCTCACCCACTTCGGCCGCCGCGCCGTCGACCGGATGAACAAGCTCGGCATCGCCATCGACATCTCGCACTCCGGCGACCAGACGTCCCTCGACGTGATCGAGGCCAGCCGGGTGCCGGTCTTCATCACCCACGCCGGTTCGCGCACGGTCTGGAACACGCCCCGGATGAAGCCGGACGACGTGATCCGCGCCTGCGCCGAGCGGGGCGGCGTGATCGGCATCGAGGCCGCCCCGCACACCACCCTGTCCGCGAAGCATCCACACCATTCGATCGAATCGGTGATGGACCACTTCACCCACTGCGTCGAGCTGGTCGGCATCGACCACGTGGCGTTCGGGCCGGACACCAACTTCGGCGACCACGTCGGCCTGCACGACAGCTTCGTCGGGCACCTGTCGATCGGTCGGGCCCACGGCGCGGTCGACCACCCGCGCGTGCCGTACGTCTCCGGGCTGGAGAACCCGGCCGAGTGCTTCAGCAACATCGTCGGCTGGCTGGTCCAGCACGACTACTCCGACGACGAGATCGCCAAGGTCATCGGCGGCAACATCATTCGCGTACTTCAGGAGGTCTGGTGAGGAAGATGAGCAAGGCCGCCGTCGCGCTCGGCATGGCGGCCGCCCTGGCCCTGTCGGGCTGCGGGCTCAACGAGGGCAGCGGCTCGACCAGCGGCAGCAGCGGCAGCGACAATGCAGTGCTGCGGATCGGCACCACGACCGACGTCTCCAACTTCAACCCGCTGCAGTCGCTGAGCAAAACCGACTCCTGGATCCTCAACGCGATGTACCCGCACCTGCTGCGGATCGACGAGAACGCGAAGAAGGCGCCGGAACTGGCCAAGGAGTACGGCTACGAGGACGGCGGCAAGACCGCCGTGTTCAAGCTGCGCGACGACTTCGTCTGGACCGACGGCAAGCCGGTGGTCGCCGACGACGTCAAGTTCAGCGCCGAGTCGATCATGAAGTACAAGCTCGGCAACGTCGCCGCCAAACTCACCTGGGTCACGTCGGTCGACGCGCCGGACCCGACGACGGTGAAGTTCCACCTCTCCCAGCCGTACGCGCCGTTCGCCGAGGGCGTCGGGTTCTGGATGTCGGTCGTGCCCAAGCACGTCTTCGAGCCCGCCGGCGACCTGTCGAAGTTCGCCAACGACGCCAACTGGGTCGGCGCCGGGCCGTTCGTGCTGGAGAGCGCCACCAAGGGCCAGCGGTACGTGATGAAGCGCAACGACAAGTACCCGCTCGCGCCCGGCGGCAAGGCGGCCGTCAGCAAGGTCGAGTACCGCATCTACCCGGACGTCAACACGATGATGCTGGCGCTGCGCAACGGCGACATCGACCTGATGGGCACCCCGGTGCCGACGTCCGCGGCGAAGACCTTCCAGGGCGACTCGAAGATCAAGCTGACCAAGGTCGGCGCGCTCGGCTTCGCGCACCTGACGTACAACATGAACAACAAGGACCTGGCCAAGCAGGAGGTCCGGCAGGCGCTGTCGATGGCGGTCGACACCAAGGCGATCATCGCCTCGGTGCTGCAGGGCGACGCGCAGCAGATGGCCGGCCCGATCTCGCCGGTCTTCGCCGAGTACGACAACACCGAGATCCAGCCGTACCCGTTCGACCCGGCCGCGGCGAAGGCCAAGCTGACCGCGGCGGGCTACAAGGACGGCAACGGCGACGGCTTCTTCGACGGGCTGGAGTTCAGCGTCGCCTGCGACCAGTCCAACGCCAACATCACCCGGGTGGTGCAGCTGTTCCGGGAGAGCGCCGAACAGGCCGGCATCAAGCTGAAGAACGAGTGCGTCGAGCGCAACACCTTCCTGAGCCGCACCAAGGAGGGCAAGTACGACATCGACGCGTCGCAGTGGGGCGTCTTCGACAACCCGATGGACCAGCTGCGCAGCACGTACCTGTCCAGCAACCCGGGTGGGATCAACTACAACCTGCTCAAGTCGGATGAGATGGACCGGCTGATCAACGACGCCGCCGGCACCACCGACCACGCGTCCTTCGTCGAGAAGATCAAGAACATCGACAAGGTCGTGCACGAGCAGGCGTACCTGACCCCGCTGTACGTGGAGAACTTCCAGTTCGCCTACAACGCCAGCAAGTTCCAGGGCTTCGCCGCGTCGCCCTCCGATCTGCTCGGCATGGTCACCGCGTACTCGCTCGCCCAGGTCAAGCCGGTCGGCTGACCGGCCGGCACCAGAGAAAGAAGGGAGGGGGTTCCCCGTGGCACGCTTCGTGCTCAACCGGGCGCTCAAGGCCGTACTGACGATCTGGATAGCGATCACCGCGACGTTCTTCCTGCTCCGTCTTCTCCCGGGGGACCCCACGACCCTGATGGTCGAGGGCGACATGACCCCGGAGATGCGGGCCGCCCTGCTCAAGACGTACGGCCTGGATCGGCCGCTGTTCGAGCAGTACGTCGCCTACCTGCGTGAACTGCTGCACGGCAACTTCGGGATATCGTTCCGGCAGATCCAGCCGGTGAGCGACATCCTCCTCGACCGTCTGCCGTGGACACTGCTGCTGGCCGGCACGGCGTTCGTCCTGACCATCGCCGTCGGCATCCCGATCGGCGTGTTCGCGGCGGCCCACCGCGACCGCTGGCCGGACAAGGTGCTGCAGGGCTTCGGCATCGGCGGGCACGCGCTCTTCGTGCCCAGCGTGGCCATGCTGCTGCTGGTCTTCGTCGGTGCCCGGCTCGGCTGGTTCCCGATCGGCGGGGCGATCGACCCCGACACCCGGGGCGCCGCCGCCTATCTCAGCCTGGCCCACCACCTGGTGCTGCCGGTGCTCTCGCTGGTCCTCGTGCAGCTCGGCCCGTACGCGCTGACGCTGCGCACCAACCTGGTCGACGTCCTCGGCGAGGACTACATCCGCGCGGCCCGCGCCCGCGGCCTCTCCGGCCGCCGCCGGCTGTGGAAGCACGCCCTGCGCAACGGGTTCCTGCCCGCGCTGACCTTGATGGGCCTCCAGCTCGGCACGCTGGTCGGCGGCGCCGTGCTCACCGAGACCGTGTTCGCCTACCCCGGGATCGGCCGGCTCATCTTCGAGGCCGTCGGGCAACGCGACTACCCCGTCCTGCAAGGAGCGTTCATCATGCTCGCGATCACCGTCGTGGTTGCCAACGCGCTCACCGACCTGCTCTACGCCGTGCTCAACCCGAGGATCCGGCTGTGAGCGCCCCGCTGCTGACCGAACCGGCGGCGGAGGCGGCCCCCACCGCCAAGCCGGCCTGGCGCGCCTTCCTGCGCCGGCCCTCCGGGTTGCTCGCGGCGACGGTACTGGCGGTGATGGTCCTGGTGGCGCTCGCCGCCCCGCTGATCGCCGGCGAGCCCACCGGCACTGGCACCGACGTGCTCCAGGGCCCCTCGGGCGCGCACTGGTTCGGCACCGACGACCTCGGCCAGGACATCTTCGCCCAGGTGGTCTGGGGCACCCGGACCAGCCTGCTGATCGGCATGGCCGCCTCACTCATCGCCATCGTGCTCGGCACCGCGATCGGACTCGCCTCGGCGCACTTCCGCCCGGTCGACGCCGTCGGCACGGTGATCACCGACGTGATGCTGGCGCTGCCGACGCTGCCCCTGATGATCATGCTGGCCGCGATCGTCAGCCCCAGCGTCTGGACGCTCACCGTGATCATCGGCGTCTTCGCCTGGCCCGAGGTGGCCCGCCTGATCCGCTCGCAGGGCCTGGTCGTCTCGGCGATGCCCTACATCGACGGCGCGCGGGTGCTCGGCGCGAGCGGCTGGCGGATCGTCACCCGCGAGATCCTGCCCGCGGTGGTCCCGCTGATCGTGGTGAGCGTGCTGCTGACCGCGTCGCGCGCGGTCATCTCCGAGGCGGGGCTGAGCTTCCTCGGCCTCGGCGACCCCGACTCCTGGTCGTGGGGCCGGATCCTGCTCAACGCCCAGCGCAGCGGCGTGGTCGCCATCGCCTGGTGGCAGACCCTCTTCCCGTCGCTGGCGATCCTGCTGCTCGTCCTGGCCGCCACCGTGGCCGGCATGCGCTTCAACGACATCCGCGACCCCCGCCGCAACGGAGGCTGACCATGCGCCTGCCCGACAGTTTCTACTCGTCCGTCCGCGCCGAGCTGACCGAGGCACTCGGCGAACGCGACCTCGACGGCTTCCTCGCCACCTCCCCCGCCGACGTGGCGTACCTCTGCGGGTTCTTCTACATCGCCACCGAGCGCCCGGTCTATCTGTGGATGCCGCGCTCGGGCGACCCGCTGCTGGTGATTCCCCGTCTCGACGAGGAGTACGCGGCCCAGCAGCACGTCACCGTCGAGACGGTCAGCTACTTCGAGTACCCCGGCGTGGTCACCGCCGAGCAGACCCTCGCCGCGGCGCTGGCCGGCCGCGGGGCACGCCGGATCGGGGTGGGCGCCGGCGTGTCGGTCGGGGCGTTCCGCGCGCTGTCGACAGCCCTCGGCGACGACACCACCTTGGAGACCACCGACGCGGTGGCCAAGCTGCGACTGCGCAAACGGCCCGAGGAGATCCCGTTCCACGAGGCGGCGGCGCGGATCTGCGACGAGATGCTCGCCGCGGGCCGGGAGCTGATCGCCGACGCGCTGCGCCGGGGCGGCGAACTGCCCCGGGAGGACGAGATCGCCCGGCACGTCATCGGCTACGGCACGGACCGGATGTACGCCGATTACGACCTGGTCGTCTACACCACCAAGCTGGCCGGCGGGCTGGTCTACGCCGGGCCGAACTCGGCGCTGCCGCACGGCCTGCCGACCCGGCGGCGGGTCCGGCCCGGCGACACCCTGATCCTGTCCCTCGGCGCGGCGGTGGCGAGCCGGTTCGTGGAGAGCGAGCGGACGTTCGTGATCGGCGAGCCGACCCCGGAGCAACAGCGCTACTACGAGGCCGACCGGGAGGCTCAGGAGGCCGGCACCCAGGCGATGGTGGCGGGGCACACCTGCGCCGAGGTCAACCGGATCTGCCTGGACGTGCTGCGCGACCAGGGTCTCGGCGACTACATCCGGCACCGGCAGGGCCACGGCATCGGGCTGCAGAACCACGAGCCGCCGTGGGTCGAGGACGGCGACCACACCGTCCTGGCGCCGGGGATGCTGCTGTCCAGCGAGCCCGGGGTGTACGTGCCGGGGCACGCCGGCTACCGCATCTCCGACACGGTGCTGGTCGAGGAGACCGGGCCCCGCCGGCTCACCAGCTACCCCCGCGACCTGGGGTCCAACATCCTCGAGGAGGTTCGATGAGTTTCCACGAGCGGCTGAGCATCAACGGCGCCGAGCTGGTGGTCGAGGCGTTCGGCCCGCAGGACGGGCCGGCGATGATCGTGCACCACGGCGCGCCCGGGCTCGGCTCCCGATCCGAGCCGAAGCGCTCGTTCGGCCCGTTCGCCGACACGTTCCGGGTCATCGTCTTCGACGCCCGGGGCTCCGGCGAGTCCAGCGACCACGAGCCGTTCACCCACGCGCAGTGGGTCGCCGACGTGGACGCGATCCGCGCGTACTTCGGCCACGAGCGCATCGTCATGGCCGGCGGATCGTACGGCGGGTTCATCGCGCTGGAGTACGCGATCGCCCACCCCGACCGGGTCTCGGCGCTCGTGCTGCGCGACACCGCGGCCGACACCGCGCACGACCACCTCGCCGTCGAGCGGGCGAAGTCCACCGACCGGACGGTCATCCCGCAGTGGGCGATCGACCGGATCGGCACCGGCCGGTTTGAGAGCGACGAGCAGCTCCGCGAGTACTGGAAGGCGATCCTGCCGCTCTACGACCACCAGCACGACCCGGCGAAGGACGCCGCGAAGCTGGCCTCGACCCGGTTCCATTACCGGACGCACAACGCGTCCTTCGGGCAGAACATGCCCCGGTACGACCTGAAGCCGAAGCTCCCGGCGATCCCCTGCCCGACCCTGGTCACCGTCGGCCGGCACGACTGGCGCACCCCGGTGGCCGCCTCGGAGACGATCGCGGAGCTGGTTCCCGACGCCCGGCTGGTCGTGTTCGAGCAGTCCGGCCACTCCCCCCAGCTCGAGGAGCCGGAGCTGTTCCAGCGGACCGTCCGGGACTTCCTGGCCGAGGCCGGGGTCGTGTGATGGCGCTGCTGGAGGTCGAGGACCTGCGGGTCAGTTTCCCCGGGCCGGGCGGCACGCCGGTGCGGGCGGTCAACGGCGTGTCCCTCGCCCTGGAGCCCGGGCAGACGCTGGCCATCCTCGGCGAGTCCGGCTCCGGCAAGAGCGTCACCGCGCAGGCGGTCATGGGCATCCTGGACACGCCCCCGGCGCAGGTCAGCGGGTCGGTACGGCTGCGCGGCCGGGAGCTGCTGACGCTGTCGCCGAAACAGCGCGACAAGGTCAGCGGCGAGGAGATCGGCATGGTCTTCCAGGACGCCATGGCCGCGCTGAACCCGGTCTTCACGGTCGGCGAGCAGCTCGGCGAGCTGCTGCGGGTCCGGCGTGGACTGTCCCGGTCGCAGGCCCGGCGGCGCGCGATCGAACTGGTCGACCGGGTGCGCATCCCGGCCGCCAAGGACCGGGTGCGCGACTACCCGCACCAGTTCTCCGGCGGGATGCGGCAGCGCATCATGATCGCATTGGCCATCGCGCTGGAACCGGCCGTACTGATCGCCGATGAGCCGACGACCGCGCTCGACGTCACGGTGCAGGCCCAGGTGATGGAGCTGATCGCCGAGATCCAGCGGGACAGCGGGATGGCGCTGCTGCTCATCACGCACGACCTGGGCGTGGTCGCCGAGGTCGCCGACGACGTGGCGGTGATGTACGCCGGCCGGATCGCCGAGCGGGCCACCGTGGAGCAGATCTTCGCCGGCCCCGCCCACCCGTACACCGAGGGGCTGCTCGCCTCGATGCCCCGGGTCGACCGGCGCGACGAGGAGCTGTACGCGATCCCGGGCGCCCCGCCGAACCCGGCACGCCTGCCGGCCGGCTGCCCGTTCCACCTGCGCTGCCCGCGCGCCGACGACATCTGCCGGGCCACGCTGCCGCCGCTGTCGCCGCTGCCGTCCGGCCGGGCCAGCGCTTGCCACCACCGGGAGGAGCTGCTGCATGCCAGCCACCGATGACCCGGTGCTCCGGGTCGACAAACTGGTCCGGTACTTCCCGGTGAAGGGCCGGCTGCCGTTCACGTCCGGCGGGGTGGTCAAGGCCGTCGACGGGGTGTCCTTCGACCTCCGGCGCGGCGAGACCCTGGGGGTCGTCGGCGAGTCCGGCTGCGGCAAGAGCACGCTCGCCCGGATGCTGGTGGGGCTGGAACGGCCGACGTCCGGCGAGGTGCGCTTCGGTGACGCCGTCGTGCACACCGCGCGAGGCCGCCGGCTGCGGGAGCTGCGCCGGCGGATCCAGATCGTGCTCCAGGACCCGTACACCTCGCTGAACCCGCGGCGGACCGTGCGGGACATCCTGCTGCAGCCGTTCGAGATCCACCCCGACGTGGTGGACCGCCGGCACCGGCTGGACCGGGTCAGCGAGTTGCTCGACCTGGTCGGTCTCGACCCGTCGCTGCACCTCGACCGCTACCCGCACCAGTTCTCCGGCGGCCAGCGGCAGCGGATCGGCATCGCCCGGGCGCTCGCCCTGCGGCCCGACGTCATCGTCTGCGACGAGCCGGTCTCCGCCCTCGACGTATCGGTCCAGGCCCAGGTGGTCAACCTGCTGGAGCGGCTGCAACGCGAGCTCGGCGTGGCGTACGTCTTCATCGCCCACGACCTGTCGGTGGTCCGGCACATCTCGGACCGGGTGGCGGTGATGTACCTCGGCAAACTGGTCGAGACCGGACCAGAGGCGCCACTGTACGACGCGCCGCGGCACCCCTACACCAAGGCGCTGCTGTCGGCGGTCCCGGTGCCGGAGCCCGCGGGCCGGGCCGAACGGAAACGGATCCTGCTCGCCGGCGACCCGCCGAGCCCCGTCAACCCGCCGTCCGGCTGCCGGTTCCGGACCCGCTGCTGGCAGGCGACCGAGACCTGCGCCCACGTCGAGCCGGTGCTGACCGGCGACGGCCAGTCGGTCGCCTGTCACTACCCGCTGCCCGTCCGATAAGGAGAAAGTGCTGTGCTGCAAGAACCCGCGACCCGGTATCAGGGCCACAGGTCCTACTCGTACCTCGAGCCGCACCTCGACTACCAGGAGTTCGACCTGGCGCCGGAGGTCGGCCGGGTGCCGGAACACGACCTCGAGCTCAGCGAGGCGCAGCGGCAGCGGGTGACCCGGCTGCTCACCGAGCACATCGCGATCTCGCTGCACGAGCACCCCGTGGTCCTCCCCGCCGACGTGCGGCGGCTGCGCGCCTACAACCGCACCGCACGCCAGCGGACCGGGTACGAGGGTCTGGCGCGCTCCGGCCTGACCGCGGTCTTCGACAACTTCATGGCCGGCGCTTCCTGCGTGACCAGCGAGAACGGCTGGAAGTGGAACGACCTGATCTACGCGCTCGGGATGCGGATGAGCGACCTCTACAAGCAGGACCACGTGCGGCTGGCCACCTCCGTGGCCGACATCCGGGCCGCCAAGCGCGACGGCCGGCTCGCCCTGGTCGCCGGGCTGGAGTGCTGCAGCCCGATCGAGAACGAGCTGGACCGCATCGACATCCTGTACGGCTTCGGCGTGCGGCAGCTCGGCGTCGCGTACAGCCAGGCGAACATGCTCGGCGGCGGACTCTCCGAGCCGCGCGACGGTGGGCTGACCCACTTCGGCCGGCGCGCCGTGGACCGGATGAACAAGCTCGGCATCGCCATCGACATCTCACACAGCGGCGACCAGACCTGCCTGGACGTGATCGAGGCCAGCCGGGTGCCGGTGTTCATCACCCACGCCGGCGCGCGGTCGGTATGGAACACTGCGCGGATGAAACCGGACGAGGTGATCCGCGCCTGCGCCGAGCGGGGCGGCGTCATCGGCATCGAGGCCGCGCCACACACCACGCTGTCGGGCAAGCACCCGGAGCACTCGATCGAGTCGGTGATGGACCACTTCACGTACTGCGTCGACCTGGTCGGCATCGACCACGTCACGTTCGGCCCGGACACGATGTTCGGCGACCACGTCGGGGTGCACAACACGTACGCGGGAAACTACGCCCACGACAGCGGAAACAAGCCGTCGCACCCCCGGGTGGAGTACGTCTCCGGCCTGGAGAACCCGGGCGAGGCGTTCGGCAACATCGCCGGCTGGCTGGTCAAGCACGACTATTCGGACGACGAGATCGCCAAGGTCATCGGCGGGAACACTCTGCGCGTGCTCGAACAGGTCTGGTAGCGGCTGCCGCTACTACACTCCGTACGGCGGAGAGGTGGGATGAATGGCTCGGCGCGAAACCGCGCTGCAGGCCGCGCAGGTGCAACTGCGCGAGTTGATCGGCAGCGAGTTCCGGATCGGTGACAAGCTACCCAATGAACGGGAGCTGGCGGACCTGCTGGCGGTCAGTCGCGCCACCGTGCGCGAGGTCCTCGGCCAGCTCGCGGCCGAGGGCGTCCTGACCCGCACCTGGGGCGTCGGCACATTCGTGCGGGAGCCGGCCGAACGGGTCCCGGTCTCGATCAGCGACGTCACCGCACTGCGCGACCGCATCACCGCCTCGGGCCACAGCCCGGCCCTCCAGGACGCGGCGGTGAGCCGCACCTCCTGCCCGGACGACTGCGCCAAGATCCTCGGCCTGACGCCCGGCGACCCGGTGTGGCGCGTCGACCGCCTCTTCGCCGTCGACGGGGTGGCCGCGGCCTGGATCAGCGACCACCTCCCGCTCACCGTCGGCGGCCGGGACCTCGACCCGTCGGGCCTGCTCAGCATCGAGCACGACATGTTCGAGTTCCTGGCCGGCGCCACCGGCATGCCGGTCCGCCGCGCCGAGATCGAGTTCGCCGCGGTCCTGGCCGACGAGGAGTGCGTCAGCCGCCTCGGCGTGCCGCTCGGCCACCCCCTGGTGAGCGCCACCCAGATCGGCTACACGGCCGAGGAGCTGGCCCTCTTCCACGGCCACATCACGGTCCGCACCGACGTCCTGACCCTGCGGATCACCCGCGCCGGCTGACCGCGCGTCACGAGCGGTCAGCGGGTCATCCCGCGATCCTGCGCAGGAGGTCGTCGAGGACGTCGGCCAGGCCGGCCCGGATCCGCTCGGCGCCGAGTTGCAGGACCCGGCGCTGGTGGTCGAGCACGGCGGGCTGCAGCAGCGCGAGCAGCACGCTGGCCAGGTAGCGCGCGTCGACCTGCGGGTCCAGCTCCTCCAGCAGCCGCATCAGGTGCAGGTGATAGATGTTGTACGGCCCGCTGCCGTACCCGTCCGAGGCCTTGCGCGTCGCGAGCAGCCGCAGGTCCCACTGCCCCTCCTGCAGATCGAGCAGCGCCTCGAGGAACGCCCGGATGCGCGCGGCCGGTGGCGCGCCCGGGCCCAGGGGTGGCGGGCCGGCGAGAAACGCCTCCTGAAAGCGCACCTCGTGGCTTTCCAGCAAGGTGTACGCCAGGCCGCTCACGTCTCCGAACCGCCGATATGCCGTGCCGACGCCGACGCCCGCCTCCCGCGCCACCTCGTCCAGCGCGAGCCCGGCCACCCCCCGCTCGGCCACGATCCGCTGGGCGGCCTCGACCAGCCGGCGCCGGTTGCGGGCGGCATCGGCGCGCTCGGCCGGCGGCTCATCGATCAGCGGTAGCGGCGCCGGCTTGCGTTCGGTCACGGTCCCCTCCTCCGGCCCGCGGCGGCGGAGCCGGCGTGCGGGCGTTCACAGGACGATCCTCGCATCCCTTGCAACTGGAACTCATTCCACTTACGCTTTCGAGCGTAACCGGAATCGATTCCATTTGGAGGGTTTCATGGGCGCGAAGGTCGCGGTCATCTACTACTCGGCCACCGGCAACGTGCACGCGCTCGCCGAGGCGATCGCGGCGGGGGCCGCCGACGCCGGGGCCGACGTGCGCCTGCGCCGGGTGCCGGAGCTCGCGCCCGACGCGGCGATCGACGCCAACCCGGACTGGCGGGCGCACGTCGAGGCGACGGGCCACGTCGAGATCGCCACGCACGAGGACCTGACGTGGGCGGACGCCTACGCGTTCGGTTCGCCGACGCGGTACGGCAACGTCGCCGCCCAGCTGAAGCAGTTCATCGACACGACGGGCGGGCTCTGGCTGGACGGGCAGTTGTCCAACAAGGCGGCGACGGCCTTCACCAGCGCCGCGAACGCGCAGGGCGGCAACGAGTCGACGCTGCTGGCGCTGTACAACACCTTCTATCACTGGGGCACCTACATCGTGCCGCCCGGCTACACGTCACCGACGGTCTTCGCGGCGCGCGGCAACCCCTACGGCATCGCCCACCCCGGCTCGGAGGGCCGTCCGAGCGAGGCGACCCTGGCGGCCGCCCGCCACCAGGGTGATCGTCTCGCGACCGTGGCCGCGCAACTGCTCGACGTGGATACGATCGTGGCATGAGTGCCGTCCAGGGTTCGGTTGCCCCCGGTTACGAGCCCGTCCGCGACGCGTTCACGCAGTTCGCCGACGAGGAGTCGCAGCTCGCCGTCGTCGTGGGCGGCGAGCGGGTCGTGGACCTGCGCAAGGGCGGCGACGGCGACGCGCTGACCGGCGTCTACTCCGTGACCAAGGGTGCCGCTGTTATCGCCGTGGCGGCACTGGTACAGGCGGGCAAGCTCGACCTCGACGCTGCGGCACGCAGCACGCCGTTCCCATTGACGGTCCGTGAGCTGCTCGGCCATCGCTCCGGCCTGATCGGCGTCGAGGGCGGCCTCACCATCGAGGAGGCCGCCGACGACCAGATCATCGCGCGGCGGCTCGCCACCCAGAAGCCGTTCTGGACGCCCGGCACCGCCTACGGCTACCACGCCCTGGTCATGGGTGCGCTGCTGGACGCCGAGCTGCGGGCGGTCACCGGCCGTTCGGTCCAGCAGTGGTACACCGAGCTGCTCCGCGACCCGTTCGAGCTGGACCTGTGGATGGGCCTGCCCGAGTCCCTGGAGCCGCGCTTCCGCCCGCTGCTGCCGACGCTCGGCCCGGCGTACGCGCCCGAGCCCGGCTCCCTGAGGGCGATCGCGTTCAACACGACCTTCGACCTGCTCGACTTCGGCAATACGCGCCTGGTCCGGGCCCTGGGCCCGGCCTCGGCCGGCGGGGTCGGCAACGCGCGCGGTGTCGCCGGTCTGTACTCGGCCGCGCTCACCGTGCTCGACCCCGCCACGATCACCGAGTTCTCGCGGCCCTACTCGCTGGGCGTGGACCGGGTCACCGAGCAGGCCGACCACTTCGCGCTGGGCTTCGAGCACCTGCGCGCCGACTATCCGTACCTCGGGCCGCGCGCGATCGGTCACAGCGGCGCCACGGGCTCGCTCGGCTGGGCGGACGCGGACGCCGGGGTCGCCTACGGCTACGTCCGGCGGCGCTTCGGCTACCCGGGCCCGGAGAACGTGCCCCTCGGCGCCGCGGTCATGGCGGCCGCGGCGGCGGCCTGACCCTACCCCTACGGGATCATGATCAGGATGCCTCCCGCGCCGGTTCCGTGGCGCCCCGGCGTGGGAGGTCCTTCGGCACGCGGTGCCTCAGATGTGCGCTGCAAGGAATGCCACGGTGCGGCTCCAGGCGGCCATCGCCGATCCAGAGATGTCGGCCAGCGACCCGACGCCGTGGTGTACGAAGCCGTGCGCCTGCCCCTCGTACAGGTGCAGCTCGTGCTCGACAGGTGACTCCTTGTCGAGCCTGGCCCGCAGCCGCTCGACGTGCTCGACCGGCACGAACACGTCGTCACCGGCGAAGATGCCGAGCCACGGACTTTGCAGGCCGGCAACCTCGTCGAGCAGCGCGACCTGCTCGGCGGAGTAGGTGACGCCGGGCAGGAGCAAGGGCTCGACGATGCCGGTGCCGTACAGGCTCACGGCGGACGCGAAGGGCCGGTGCAGGGCACCCAGGAACGCACCACGGCCTCCCCAGCAGAAGCCGATCACGGAGATCTTGTCCGGAGTCAGGCCGCGTGAGGCCAGGTGGGCAAGGGTGGTGTCGATGTCGGCGAGGACATGTTCGTCACGCTCCAGGACCTCGCCGAGAATGCCCAGATCACTGGTCTTTTCCACGGTCAGGTGACCGGTGCGGTGGAACATCTGCGGGCATGCCACGTGCCACCCCTCACCGGCCAGGATGTCGCACATCGCGCGGATCGACGGTCCGATCCCGAAGCCGTCGTGCACGACGAGGACGGCACCCCGCGGGTGTTGCTCCGGCGTTGCCTCGTAGACCTGCATAGGTCCGTCCGCCGTCGACAAGGTAATCATCTCTGCGGAACTCACTGACTTGTCTCCTCTGTACAGACGGCCACGATCAGCCCTGCTGCGCGGACGGGCGAAGGAGCACCTCGTTGATCGCGATCCTTCGCCGGCGCGTGACGATGTACTCCACCAACTCTGCGATATCGACGTCCTGGAGCGGCTCGACGTGGGCCCAGCGCGCCTGCATCTGCGCCTGCAGCTCGGGCGTGTTGTGGCTGGCGAGTTCGGTGTCGACCCGGCCCGGTTCGATGATGCTGACGCGGACCCCACGCGCGGAGAGCTCCTGCCGTAACGCCTCCCCCAGCCCGCCCACACCGAACTTGGTGGCGTTGTAGACCGCCGCGCCGGCCTGCGCATGCCGGCCCGAAACGCTGCTGATGAGCAGCAGGTCGGCAACGCTGTTCGGTGTCTGCGCGGCGGTGGCGACGAGATGCGGCATGACCGCGTGCGCCGTGAAGATCAGGCCCAGCAAGTTGGTCTCTGCCATCTGGCGCGACTGCGCCGGCGTCATGTCGAGGAACGGTCCGAGCACCATCAGGCCCGCACTGGCCACGGCGATGTCGAGGCGGCCGAAGTGGTCGACCGCCCGTTCGACGGCGGCGTGCACGTCCTGCTCGCTGCGGATGTCAACGGGCAACGCGAGGGACCGCGCCCCCGCCTCGGCGATGTCCTGCGCGACGGCATCGAGCCGATCCCCGCGACGGGCCAGGAGCACCACGTCGGCCCCTGCGGCCGCGAGCTGCCGCGCCGTTGCCGCGCCGATTCCGCTGCTGGCGCCGGTCACGAGCGCAACCCGCCCCGACAGCGAGACGCTCATCGCTCGCCGTCCGGCGTCGTCGCGGCGATCACGGCGTCCAGCGTCTGCGGAACCACCGGACTGGCATCCGCCTCCGCGGAAGCTTCGCCGGAATCCGGCCGGGACGACGCGTAGGTCGCCCTGGCCGGCTGGCTGCGTTGGTCGACAATCCACTTGCACATGCGGCGTTCGAGTTCGAGCCCGTCGTGGGGCGCGCGCCCCGTGTGCTCGCTGGAGTAGCCGAGCGACACGAAGCGCTGGACGCCGTACAAGGGGGCGACGTCCAGCAGCTGCTCCTTCAGGCTTTCCGGGTACACCCCGACCGTCTGCGTGTACGCGTCGAGGTAGCCGAGGACGTCCTGCAGCGAGTCGAGCGGCACGATGTTGACCGTCCGGTCCTGCAACAGGCCGACGAAGTCGATCGGGTCGGGAAGCTGTGAGACGACAACGGCGCCTTCGTCGTCTTCGCCACCGATGACGTTGTAGAACTCTTCCTGCAGGCGCAGCGAGTCGACGTTCGACCGCAGCTCCGCGTCGTAGGTCTTGGGCTTGGTCGTCAGCCCTGCGGGCAGCCCCAGCAGTTCCTCGTAGACATAGGTGCCCAGCCGGTTGGCAAGCTCGACGCCGTCGGGCCGGCCGCCGGTGATGGCGTAGGCCACCCGCGACGCCGAGCACGGTTCCTGGTTACCGGTGCCGACATCGACGGCGAGGCGTACCGCAACCTGCCGGAGGTCGTCGTCGCTGGAAACCGACGACAGGTCGATGACGCTGCAGCTGTACTTCGGGTCCAGGCTGATGAGTTCGAGCCCGGGCTGAATGTAGCGCGTCACATGCCGGACGCTGGCCAGCCCACCCCACGCGATGATCTTCTCGATGTTGTGCGGCTGGCAGATCGTCCGTTCGACCTCCTCGTCCCCGCCGCGCCAGTACGCGATCGAGACGTGCCTGGTCATCGGGTGGTCCGGTGCGTACTCGCACATGGTCAGTCCGAGCGCGACCGCGACGAACGGATTGTTCGACGGTGTCTTGATGATGGCGTCGGACCGGGTGAACGCGTTCTTGATCAACGTGCCGGCGGCCGCGCCGACGGAATTGCCGGGGATGATGTGCAGCGTGCGCGCGCCGAAGGCGCGCACCGAAACGGTGGTGCCGTTGTGCAGTGGCGTGTCGACCCATCCGTTGAGGTAGTCCAGCCCGACCGTGCAGTCAGCCATCTCCCGGACCGCGTCACGGGAGAACCGGCGGGCCAGTCCGCGAAACGCATTGTCGATCAGGGGTTTGGTCGCGTGCGCCGTGGCGTAGGTCAGGCTGCGCGCCCAACGCAGGTGCTCGTTCGTGGCGATGTCCAGGCGGCTGCCGAGGCCTTCGAGGTAGTCCAGGATGTCGTCGAAGGAGAGGTCGTAGAGGTCGGCCTGCTGGGCCGGACTCGCCAGCGGCAGCTGCCGGGCATACTGACGCGGATCCGGCGTACGAAAGGTTGTCGAGCCGCCACGCCCGGCGAACTCGATCAGGCTGTCCGTGACCACGCGGCCACGAATGATTGCCGGAACGACCGGGCTTTCCGCCTCGGTGAGCGACCCGGATGCCGCTGCCTCGCTGATCGTCGACATCGTCCCCCCTCCTGGATTAGAAGTCGTTCAAGAACTGCATCGCGTCGGCATGCGCCTGGGGTGTCGCCGCGCAACTGATCTTGTCGTCGCCGCCGCGCTTCTCGCTCAGCCGAACGATGTCCGGGCCGAGGTGTTGCGTGGTGGCCCCGCACGCGCACGGCCCGTCGTAGTCGAGCTCCACCTCGTCACCGGTCATGAGACCACCCCAGTGACTGTCGGTCATCAGGTTGAAGAAGGCGAAGCGGCCGGTTTGCACCCCGCGGCGCGGCAGCAGCGCGCTCGTATCGGGATCCAGGACGTAGGGAATGACCCACGGCTGCAGGTGGTAGCGGCCGGCGGAGCACATCACCTGCTGGTCGGTGAGCTCACTCATGGAGTAGCCGATCAGCACCCGGACGTCGAGGAACTTCTTCAGCGTGTCCATCCAGTCCGGTGGCAGGCTGCGCCCCTTCGCGCCGCCGGTCAGGTGGACGACCGAGCGGGAGGAGAACGACCAGGTCTCGGACTGCTCAACGTGCGGAAGGGCGATCTCGAACAGGTCGTGCGGCATGATCGTCCAGAGCACGTGTTGCCCTTGCAGTTGCTCGATCTCGGCAAGCCAGCGCGCCCTCGTGTCCTCGTCGCGGTCGCGCGATCGCCTGAGCTCGTCGCGTCGCGCAAGCAGCGACTCCGGCACGTCGACGCGACTCGAGTCCCCCTGGGCGGCGGCGAGCCGCAGCCGCGAGGCCAGCCACAGCAGGTCCGCGCTCGGACGCTGCTCGGTGGCCACGTGCGTGTATCCGGGCCGGCCGAAGGTGATCGCCTCCGAGCCTAGGTCGCGGCGGTCGAAGCGGGTCGAGGTGCGGATGTAGTGGAACGGCTCGCGCAGCAGGACATCATCCGGCTCTTCGCCGTACACCTGTAGGTGCGTCATCCGGCGGATGCTCCAGATCCGGACCAGGTCCTGCTTCGACCACGGGAAGAACGACATCGTTCCGCTGGTCCCGCTCGAATGAAAAATGTCGATGTCGGTCTGCGCGGATACGGTGTTGAGCCACTGGTCGATGCTCGTGCATCCGGTGAGGTCCACGCTCGTCACCGGCACCGACGTGAGCTTGCCGATCCACTCGGTCAGCCTGCCGAACTGCTGCCGCGCCAGGAGCGAGATCGGGTACGACTTGTACATCGTGTGCTCGAAGAGCAGTGGCACCACGTCGGCGAGGTCATCGATCGCGGTGACGCCTTGGCGCCCGGCCAGCCTCGCGACCATGGGAATGCTCTCGACGTGCTGCGCGAAGCGGAGCGCCAGCCCGCGGCGTTGCATGTCGAGCATGGATTCGCGCTCGATCGAGTGCATGGCCGTGTACGAGTTTCCGAAGTACGCTGCCGGTTCTGCCAGAAGATCGTGCAGATCCACTTCTTGCACCCTACGTCCTCCTCCACGGTATCGACATTTCGACGCTTACCAAGTTGCTGGCCGCCGGCGGACGCCGCGGCGACGGATCGGGCATACCGGCCTGTGACCGGTCACGACTGCCACGGCTGCGGTTCGGCGAGGGGCGATTGCCAGACGTCGCGCGACTCGGGCCTGTTGGGCAGGATGCGCGGGCGGTGGGTCTCATCGTCCACGCGGGGGTGGTCCGTGCAGAACTCGACCGCGAAACCGCGCGCCTCGTCCTTGAGATACACGCTGATCGAGCCGGACGGCGCATGGCGCAGGATGTCGTCGCGCAACGCGACCCCGTGCTTCATCGCGTTGCTCCGGAACCGCATCACGTCGTCCAGTGAGGACACCTGAATGCAGAAGTGGTTGAAGGCGAAGGCGTTCGTCCGGAGCAGGACGAGCGAATGGTGGTAGCGGTTACCGGCCCGGTAGAAGTTGACCTTGTCGTCGATCCGATCGGAGAGCTTGAAGCCCAGGGCGTTCTCGTAAAACTGCGACGTGGCGTCGTAGTTCGCGGTCCCCCATCCGGCGTGCAGGAACGTCTCGATCGTCACGCCGTTGGAGAGCGGAGCCACCCCTCGCTCGATCATCCCGGTGTACAGCTCGACGTCGGCGCCACCCGGATCGCGGAACCGCACCCAGTGCTCGACGCGGTCCTTCCGCAGGTCGCCGCCCTCGGTGTACTCGATCCCGTGCTGGCGAAGCGCCGACCGGGCCTGCGCGAGGGCGTCCTCGTCGGCGACCTCGTAGGCGATGCGCTTCATGCCCTGGCCGTTGCCCTCCTCCAGGCGGACCCAGTGGTGCTCGAGCCCGCCGGTCAGGAAGGCCGTGTTTCCTACCACCTCGGCGACCTCGAGGCGAGCGAACCGCGTGTAGAACTCGATGGCCTCCCGAAGATTGCTGACGCCGATCCCCAAGTACCCAAGCCCCTGTACCGTGCTCAATGGCCTATGCCTTCCCAGCGTCGGATTCATGGTCCGTGCGACGGAAGAAGCGCCGAGCCAAGGTGTTGAACTCGTCCGCGAACTCCAACTGCGCCCAGTGGCCACACTTGCGGAAGATGTGCAGCTGAGCATCGTCGATCGCGCTCAGCGTCCGCACGCTCACCTCATACGGGATGATCTTGTCGTCGTAGCCGTGCACGATCAGCGTCTTGGCGCGCACGTCCGCCAGGTCAGCCGCGTCCAGCTTGGTATCGCTGCCGGAATGTGCCGCGTCGTGGAACATCTGGCGGTACGCCTCGAACGCACCCGGCTCGACGCTGGCGCGGTATCGCTCTTCGACCAGCTCGTCCGTGACGACGGACGGGTCGTAGGCGAAGCCGCGCAGTACCGTGCCCATCTCTTCGAGGGTGGGCTGGTAGTTGCGGGTGACCGCGAGCGCTGGGGTGGTTCCCGTACGCAGTGCGCCCGACCCCATCAGGATCAGCTTGTCCAGCCGCTGCGGATGCTCGAGCGCGACACCCAGGGCGATCCGCGCACCGAGCGAGTTGCCGATGATGTGGGTCTTCTCGATCCCGAGCGCGTCGAGGAATCCGATCACGTGCGCGAGCCAGCTGGCCGGCCCGTAGACCGTGCCCTCCGGCCGGGAGGTGTAGCCGAAGCCCAGGATGTCCGGCGCCAGCACTCGATATTCCTGTCCGATCGGGTCGATCGTCCGCTTCCAGTTCGCCCATGCGGACACGCCCGGCCCGGAGCCGTGCAGCAGCAATACCGGAGCACCGCTGCCGGCCTCGTGGTAATGCGTCTTGATGTCGCCGACCATGACGGTCCGGCTCTGCGCGCCAACCGACGAGGTCGGGTCGGTGGCGGCTGGGTGATCAGTCACGCTCATGTGTTCTCCGTACAGAATGTGCCCGTCGCTCACGTCAGCCGTGCGCGATCAGCGGAAAGGCCGGATTGTCGAAGGGCTCGTTCGGGCCGAGGCCCAACAGGTCGATCTCCTCGTGCGGTGCGCCGGTGTAGAGCGTGGCGGCGTCGAAGTACGTCCACGCAAAGGACATCCGCGGCTCGGCGCCGGTGTGCTCGTCGACCCCGTGGACGGTCAACGAGTTGTGGATCGTCGCGTCGCCGGGCTCGAAGCCAAGCTCGGGCGACAGGCCGAGGTCCGCGAGCCACGGGTGCTGGCTGAGCGCGTCATCGCCGTCGCGCACGTAGGACCGGCCGAGCGTGCCGTACCGGTGGGAACGCTCGTAGAACCACAGCGACCCCGCTTCGGGGCGCACCGGCACCAGCGCCAGCCACACGGTCAGCATCGCTGAGCGGTCCATCGGCATCCAGGCGAAATCCTGGTGGAACACCGGCGGCGACGGGGCGCTCTGGACAGGTTCGCGGATGATGAGGCTGTCCAGGCGCAGCCGCAGTTGCGGCCGGCCGGGCAGCAGCCTCGACGCGTTGTCCGCCATGACGCGGGAGAACACCGGCGCGGCGAAGTCCTCGTCGACGCCAGCCACTCGACGGTCTCGGGCGTACGATTCAGCCAGCGCGGTCGGCCCCTGCGTACGACGCAGCCGCGCCGCCTTGTCGGCCAGGCGGCTGACCAGAGCCGGTTGCGCCAGGCGCTTCGCGTGCAGCCACCCGTGTTCCTGGAAGAAGTCGACCTCATCGTCCCGGAGGGCTCGAATCGGATCAGTCATGGGTCGCCACCGGCACCCGCCACGCCAACGGCATGAGCTAGCCCTCGTACTCGGGCGACGTGGAGAGCTGTTCGATCGTCTCTCCCAGCGCCGTGTGGAACGGCTCGAACCGGAACGCAATCCACTTGGCCGGCTTGTCCCCGGTGTTGAAGTGCTGGTGCTCGACACCGCCGGGCACGACCGGAAGCAGGACGAGGTCGCCTTCCTTCCAGTCGATGCGCTCACCCTCGCACGTGGTGTAGCCCTCGCCGTAGAGGACGTAGATCGCCAGACCGCCCTGGTGACGGTGACAACCGGAGTAGGTGCGGATCTCGTGGGTCAGGACACTCCACTCCGACAAGGCGGGAAGGTTCTCCGGCTCCTCGTCGCGGTCGTAGGCCTCCTCCTCCAGGTAGAACTCGATCAGCCCTTGGCGGTTCTGCTCCGTCGGCACATCGTTGACCGACAAAACGATCTTGCCGCGCCGCTTGCGGGCCTCAATTTTGGCCCGCTCCTTCAGCGACTTCTCGTAGATGGTCTCCTGCTGGGGCTCACGGTCCCGCAGCCGTTCCTGTGTGGTCGCCATGCTCACACTCCCTCTTCCGGGGCGTCCTCGAGCTGCTCGAAGCCGCTGCCCCGATCGACTCCGAACAGGTCGATCATGTTCGGCTCGACGACGAGCAGCTTCGCCACCTCGTCGGAGTCGTTGAATACCTGGAACTCATGCCCCTCCTCCAGCGGCGGCAGCGCGATGAGGTCGGTGGCCTCCCACGCGTGTTCCTTGCCGTCGACCACGGCACGCCCGTAGCCGGTCAGCGCGAACGCCACCAGGTTGCCCTGCAGGCGCTGTTTGCCGGTCCGGCTTCCCGGCGGGATCTCGTATCGGCAGAAGATCAGGCTGTTCGACGCGTGCGGGCTGCCCGGGTAGAGGTACCAGCGCATGGTGCCGTGCCGATTCGTTTCCAGCACCGCTTCGTCCTCGGAGATCTTGAGCTTGCGACCTGTGCGCGCTGCGCGCTCGGCGTCGCGCCGTGCCAGCAGCTTGTCAAAAATCGTGGTCGGTGCGGTCATGCCCATGCCCTTTCCATGTGCTAGTTGGCGTGAAGGTCGTCGAGCACTCGCCGCACGGCGGCGGCGAGCTGCTCGGGCCGGATCGCGGCACCGGCGTCGTCGCCTTCGAGCGCGGCGGCCCGGACCAGAAGCTCCAGACGCGCTCCGGTCCAGCCGTTCGATTGCTGCACGACGGCTTCCAGCGTCTGCGGGTCGAGGTCGCAGAGCCCGAACGCGTCCAGGTAGCCCCTCACGATCGCCAGGCGATCAGCGTCGTCCGGCAGTGCCACGTCGAAGTGCAGGCCGAGACGGCCCGCGCGCAGGAGGCCTTCGTCGATGTCCGAGCGAACGCCTGTGGTACCGATGACGAGCACGCCGGCGTTACGCGGATTGTCCAGCTCGGTCAGCAGCTCGTTCTTGACCCGGCGCGCCGCAGCCTCGCCGTCGTGCCCGCCGAAGGACTCGATCTGATCGAGCACGACGACGGCCGGGCGTAGGTTGCGGGCAAGCTCGAATGCGTCGCGAATCGCTTCCTCCGATTCGCCGAGCCACTTGCTGAACACGTCGGTCGGCCGCAGCACCACGAGGTTGGCGCCGAGCTCCCCGGCGAGTCCTTCGGCCAGTGCGGTCTTGCCGACTCCGCTTTCGCCGTACAACAGGATCCCCTGCCGGGCCAGCGGCGACCCCGGCTCCAGCGACGCCCGCCCGAATCGCAGCAGGCGCGACTTCAGCTGCGCACCGCCCCAGATGCGGTCCCAGCCGGGCGGGACCATGAGAGCGCCGGCCCGGCGGCCGTTGGTCGGCTGAACCGTGGCCAGGGCGTGCTCGAAGTCAGCAGTCTCGACCGCGACCGTGCCGGGCACCTCCGCCGGATCAGCCGGACCCTGACGGTCGTGGTATGCCCGGCGTACCGCGACGAGCCCCGCCTCACGGCACAGCGCCATGAGGTCGGCACCCACATACCCTGGCGTGCGTCGCGCCAGCTCGGGCAGCCACTTGACCGTGGCGGCGGCGAGCGGCATGGGCCGGGTGTGGATGGCGAGGATCTCGCCGCGCGCCGGTTCGTCCGGTGGACCGACCCACAGCTCGCGGTCGAACCGCCCCGGTCGCCGCAGGGCCGAGTCGATCGATTCGAGCCGGTTCGTGGTGCCGAGTACCACCACGCCCTCCAGCCCGATCAGCCCGTCCAGGCAGCTCAAGACCTGGCTCACCACACGGACATCGGCCTGCGCCCCACTCGCGCCCCGCTCCGGAACCAGCGCATCCAGCTCGTCGATGATGACCAGCGCGGGCGCGTTCTCCGCCGCATCGCGGAACAGCCGGCGCAGCGCGGCCTCGGTCTCGCCGTATCGCATCCCGACCAGCTCCGGCCCGCCGACCGCGATCGCGTGGACGCCCAGCTCGCCGGCCGTCGCCCGAGCGAGGTGGGTCTTGCCGACGCCGGGCGGGCCATGCAGGATCAGCCCCCGCGGCACGTGTACGCCGGCCTCCCGGTACAGGTCCGGCCGCTTCAGCGGTAGCTCGAGGTAGGACCGCAGGATGTCGATCTCGTCCTGCAGACCGCCGACCTCGACATAGCCACTGACGCCGGCGACCTCCAGCTCACCTGCGTACGCGATGTCGAGCTCGGTGTCCGCCGTGACGACACCCCGTGCCGGCTCGCAAGCGGCGACCCGCACGAAGCAGCCCGCCGTGTCCGAGTCGCCGACGACCTCGAGCACCCGTGCGACGGCCACCGGCTGCCCGACGAGGCGGCGCCGCAGGGCGGCCTCGAAGCGGCGCGACGTCTGCTGCTGACCATCGACGCTGACGAGCACGCGCACGTGCCGGATCGGCTCCGCGGTCTCGTGGCGCAGCGACACGTCATCGCCGATGCAACAGCCGAGGAGCCGGCGGTCGAGGAAGGGCACGAACACCTCGTCGGTATCCCCGTCCCACACACGATCCAGCCGGCCGAGCACTGTGCGCTCGCCCGCGGTGATCGCCACCACGTCGCCGGCCGCGAAACCAGCACTACGACCGTCGCGATCGGGACGGAGTCGCAGCGCGAATGATCCGGAGTCTCGGGCGCCACTGGGTCGCAGCGGTGCGGAGAACTCCTGACCTGCCTGGGCCGAATCCGCGTTCCCGGTCATGCGCTGACCCCACCTTTCTTGTCGATGTCGATGTCGATGTCACCGGCACGTTCTCGTCCGGACGGTCTCCCCCGCTCGGGTCTGCCATGCGTCGTGACCCGGTTGGGGAACGCGTGGCTCAGCCGCGCGCGTCGGCGAATCGTTTGGTGGCGATGTCGGACGGTTTGGGCAGCGTGGACACGTCCTGCGTGGCGCCTAGGATCTTGTAGTTGTCGAGCACCATCTGCTCGGTGTATTCGCCCGACGTCGGATAGCCCTTCAGCCCCGCCGCAGACTTGGTCGCCACCTCAGGTGTCTCCTTGAACGGCGGCGCGGTGAGAATCTGGACCGCGAGCGGCTGGTCATTCTGGAGCTTCACCACGGTCTGGTACCAGGCCGTGAGCACCCTCTTCACAACCTCCGGGTGGGCATCCACGTAGTCCTTCGCCCCGATCCAGACGCTGAACTCCTTCGCCTCCACGGCGTAGTCCACGACGGTCACCGCCTTGCCCGAGGTGAGCAACCGCCAGGAGACCGGCGGCGACATGAACGCGGCATCGACCTTGCCTTCGAGCAGGGCCGACTCCTTGCCGGCAGCGCCGACCGAGACCACGTCGGCTTTGATGCCGTGCGTTTGCAGCGTGTACCGGACGAACTGGTCGCCCGCGTCGCCCGGACTGCCGATGCCGATCTTCTTGCCGGCGAGCTGGCTGACCTCGGTGATGCCGGAGCCGGTCTTGGCCATCAGGTGGTAACCGTAGGCACTGTCCAGCGCAGGACCGATGATGACGATGTTCGCGCCACCCTTGATCGCGTTCACCGCGGCACTCAGCGCCGAGGTGGACAGCGGCGCGACCCCGCTGACCACGCCCGTCACCAGCGCCGCACCGTTCTGTACCGGCGAGACCTCGAACTTGATGCCGTTCTTGGCGGCAATGCCCTCGCTGTTCGCCGCGTACAGCGGCATCCACACGTCGCTCACCTCGGGCGGGAAGGCGAGCACCTTCACCGTCTGCACGCCGGCGGAGGCCCCATCAGACGCCCCGCTCGATCCCGCCTCATTCGAGGCGCACGCGCTCAACACCAGACTCAGGGCGACTACCCCGGCGCCGATGGCCACGGTCCGTCTGATCGACGACCGCCGCCGTGGGCCCGCGCCGGGCGCAGCCACCGATCCTAAAAGAGCACTCATGGGTTATCTCCACTCACCGAATTGACGGCATTCGAAAGCCACCGAAGATGGCACGTGACTCAGCCGCGTACGTCGGCGAATCGCTTGGTGGCGATGTCGGACGGTTTGGGCAGCGTGGACACGTCCTGCGTGGCGCCCAGGACCTTGTAGTTGTCGAGCACCATCTGCTCGGTGTATTCGCCCGACGTCGGATAGCCCTTCAGCCCCGCCGCAGACTTGGTCGCCACCTCCGGCGTCTCCTTGAACGGCGGCGCGGTCAGGATCTGGACCGCGAGCGGCTGGTCATTCTGGAGCTTCACCACGGTCTGGTACCAGGCCGTGAGCACCTTCCGCACAACCTCCGGATGGGCATCCACGTAGTCCTTCGCCCCGATCCAGACGCTGAACTCCTTCGCCTCCACCGCGTAGTCCACAACAGTCGTCGCCTTGCCCGAGGTGAGCAACCGCCAGGAGTTCGGCGGCGACTGGAACGCGGCATCGACCTTGCCTTCGAGCAGGGCCGACTCCTGGCCGGCTGACCCGACCGAGACCAGGTCGGCCTTGATGCCGTGCTTCTGCAGCGTGTACCGGACGAACTGGTCGCCCGCACCGCCCGGACCGGAAACGCCGATCTTCTTGCCGGCCAGCTGGCTGACCTCGGTGATGCCGGAGCCTGCCTTGGCCATCAGGTGGTAGCCGTAGGAACTGTCCAGCGCGGGACCGATGATGACGATGTTCGCGCCACCCTTGATCGCGTTCACCGCAGCGCCCAGCGCCGAGGTGGACAACGGCGCGACCCCGCTGACCACGCCGGTCACCAGCGCCGCACCGTTCTGTACCGGCGAGACCTCGAACTTGATGCCGTTCTTGGCAGCAATGCCCTCGCTGTTCGCCGCATACAGCGGCATCCACACGTCGCTCACCTCGGGCGGGAGCGCGAGCACCTTCACCGTCTGCACCTCGCCGGAGCCCCCAGCAGACGCGCTGCTCGAGCCGGCCTCATTCGAGCCGCACGCGCTCAACACCAGCCCCAGGGCCACTGCCCCGGCGCCGATGGTCGCGGTCCGTCTGATCGACGACCGCCGCCGAGGACCCGCGCCGGCCGCACCCACCGATCTGAAAAGAGTATTCATGAGCTATCTCCATTCACCGAATTGACGGCGTTCGGAAGCAAACGAATAGGCTGCTAAGGATTGACGCCGTTATGCCGCAGAAGGCTGCGCTCGACAATCGTGATCAGGACGTGAAGTCCGCCGATAAGGGTCAGGACCGTGATGACCCCGACGTAGATCTGCGGCGTGATGAACAGCGCCGCCGCATTCGTGATGTAGTAACCGATGCCGCCGGTGGAGGCGAGCATCTCACCGAGCACCACGCAGATATAGGTAATGCTGGCACTCAATCGAATGCCCGCGAAGATGCCGGGCAGGCAGCCGGGCAGGATGCCCTTGCGGATGGTGAGCGTGCGAGACGCTCCGACGCTGCGAAACAGGCGCACCATCGACTGGTCGACCGCCATCAACGCCGATGCCGACATCAGGGCCATGAAGATCATGCCGACGAACGCACCGAAGATGACTTTGCTCTCCGTGCCGAATCCGAACCAGAGCGTCATGAGCGGGTAGATGATGACGTGCGGCACGGCGTAGATCGAGCGCAGCGTGCCGAGCAAGGGCCGCAAGGCCTTCGTACTGACCAAGGTCAACGCGATGGCGAGGCCGCCGACCCATGCGATCAGCAGGGCCACGACCAGCTCCAGCAGGGTCGTGCCAACCTGGGTCAGGACGTTGTCCCAGGTCTCGCGACCCGCCTGCCACACCGCCGCCGGCGTCGGCAGGATCAGCCGATCCAGGACCCGCGCGGCAGCGAGGATGTACCACAGCACACCGACGAATGCCGCGCTGCCCACGACCAGCAGGACGAACTTCCAGTCGTAGACCGTCTTCTTCCGGCGGGCAACGAGCCCCTCCGAGTCGACGGCCACCGTTGCGGTCATGACGGCCTCGCGCCGTCGGCTCCAGCGCCGCCGCCCGGCACCTGCGCGGCCGGGCGCAACGCGGCGTACAGCCGGCCGCGGATCTCCGCGAAGTCCGGTCGCGCCATCAGTGACAGGTCCCGGGGACGGCTGAACGGAATCTCGATGTGGTCACCGGCCCGGCCGGGCGCGGAACCGGTCAGCGCGATCACCTCGTCGGACAGGAAGATGGCCTCGGACAGGCTGTGCGTGATGAACACGACCGTCGTGTTGAGCCGCTCCCACACCCGCAGCAGCTCGGCGCCCATCTCATCGCGGGACTGCTCATCCAGTGCCGCGAACGGCTCGTCCATCAACAGCACGTCGGGGTTCGTGACCAACCCGCGCGCCAGGGCGACCCGCTGCCGCATGCCGCCCGACAGCTCATTCGGGTACGACTGCCAGTTCCGGGAGAGGCCGACGAGGTCGAGCACCTGGCGCGCCCGCTCGGTGCGCTCCTTCTTGTTGACCTTCGCAACCTCGAGCGGCAGCGCGACGTTGTCCAGCGCCGTGCGCCACGGCAGCAGCGAGGGGTCCTGAAAGACGATTCCCGTACTGCGCGGCCGCGGCCCCGTCACGGGCTCGCCGCCGATCGTCGCGCTGCCGGACGTCAGCGGCACCAGGCCCGCGAGCACCATCATCAGGCTCGTCTTCCCGCACCCGCTGGGTCCGACGAGGCTGACGAACCGACCTGGCTGGATCCGGATGTTCACGTCCGACACCGCGTGCACCATCTCCGAGGTCGCCGACTTGCGGTACCAGACCGACACGTCGCGCAGCTCGATCTCGCCCTTGCGGTTCGATGGCGCTTGCGCGCCGAGTGTGGTCGCCGAGCCGTCGGAGGCAGGACCTGTCGCGCTGGCCGACACCTGGGCGCCCTGGGCAACTCGCGCCGGGCCGACAGCGGCCTGGCCGGAGCGCTCGGAATTCATACGACTAAGCATCGATTCGCCATTTCGATAGTCTTTTTTCGAGCCTGTGCAGAAGTGCGTTTATGATGATCGTGATCGTGGCTACGATCACGATTCCCGCGAATACGTTCGGCACGTCATTGACGGTCGACCAGTTGTGAATCAGGAATCCAATACCGGCGCTGGAGATGTAGAGCTCCGCCAGCATCACCCCGGAAATAATGAGGATGACGTTGAGCCGCAACGCCTCGACCAGCAGCGGCAGCATGGCCGGGAAGTAGACCCGCCAGAGGAATCGGAACCGGCCCATGCCCACGGCCTTGCACATCGCCTTGACCCGTCCCTCGACCGCGTACGTACCCGCGGCCGTCGCGACGATCATCACCAGAAGACCCTCGATGGGGGCATAAATGATCTTCTGCCAGTAGTTGACGCCGACGATCACGATGAGGATCGGCATGAAGACGAACTTCGGCGTGCCGATCGCCGCCGACAGCAGCATCTGCACGAACGCGCCGGCTCGCCTGCGGCGCTGCTCCAGCTCGCTCAACAGGTAGCCGAGGACGATCGCGAGCGGCGTCGACAGGATGAACGCGCCGAGCACCTCGAGGCCGGATATCCCGAGATTGTGCAGGCCGTCCTGCGAGGTGAGGATGCGGCCCGCGGCCACCGCCGTATCGCCGACCTTCGGCAACACGTTCTCGCTGACGACGCCGGTCTCGGTGAACAGAGCCCACAACGCGATGACGACGGCGACGACCGACCACTGCAGCGTCGGTGCGTAGAACCGGCTGCTGGTCACGGACCGCCGCACGGTCGGCGCATCCCCACGCGGGCCGGTGGTCGATCCGGACGGTCGGGACGAGCCTGCCACGGGCGTGCCGGTAGGGGACGCGTCAGTGTCCAAGGCTACGGTGGCGGGCCCGTCTGTCGGACTTGGTACCATACGGCTTCCCTTCGCCTTCCGGGTTCCCCGAATTTCCTGCACGCCGGGCCGAGCGGCAAGGTGAGCGACCCATTGGATGAGACTGGCGTCACACGCCTGTAACCCAGCCGCAACAAGCCGCCCAGAGCATGCAGCGCCCCTGCGACCGCGACGTGCTGCGTGGGAGAGCGGCCGGGTCGTACCGGTTGCCGGTGCGTACGCGCCCGCAAGACGGCGGTGCCACTGTTCGGGACCGTTTCCTTGCCCTCGGTAGGCACTCTTGTCAGGCTCGTGGGCACCTGTGCGTCCGTGGACACGATCCAGATCGGTGGTTCGGAGACTATGACCATCACCAACGAGGCGACGGAGCGCGAACGTCGTATCGCACTCGCGGCAGAGCGACTCGAGACGGCATATGCCACATCGGCTCCGTGTGCGCCTGTGCGCGACATACTCGGCCGGACGGACATCGATCTCGCCTACGCCGTGCAGCTGCACCTCACCCGCCGGCGGGTCGAATCCGGCCGCAGTGTGCTGGGCCGGAAGATCGGGTTGACGTCGGCGGCGGTGCAGCGGCAGGTGGGCGTGGATCGGCCAGATTTCGGAGTGCTGTTCGACGACATGTTGGTCACCGACGGTGCACTGCCGCCCGGGCGACTGCTGCAGCCGAGGGTGGAGGCCGAGATCGCGTTCGTGCTCGACCGCGACCTCGACGCCGACCGCATCGACGTGGCCACGGCCAGAGCGGCCGTCGCGTACGCCACCGCCGCGCTCGAGGTCGTGGACAGTCGCATCAGCAACTGGGACATCAGCATCACCGACACCATCGCGGACAACGCCTCGAGTGGCATGTTCGTGCTCGGCGCACAACGCGTCCCCGTGACCGTGTTCGAGCCCCGCGACGTGACGATGTCGATGACCCTCGACGGGCGGGAGGTGTCCACCGGCACCGGACGCGACTGCCTGGGTGACCCGCTGGCCGCGCTCACCTGGCTCGCCAACACCGTCCGCGATCTCGGCGAACCTTTGCGCGCCGGAGAGGTCGTGCTCTCCGGCGCGCTCGGCCCACTGGTGGCGCTGCCGGCCGGCGCACACGTGCGGGCCACCATCTCCACGCTCGGCCCGGTGGACCTGACCTCCTGAACCGCGCGACCGCCTCCATACACGTGGCGCCGGCGGCATCCCGGGCGCGAACCGTTGCCGCCTCGCGCCCGGGCGAACCCGGTGGACCTGGCCTCCTGAACCAGGCCCTCAGATCCCGAACCGCGCGACCGCCTCCATACACGTGGCGCCGGCGGCATTCCGGGCGACCACCGTCAACGACGGCGGCTCGGCGGCGTCGACCCCCAGGACGATCGGCCGGTCGACGAACAGTGGCGCGACGCCCCGGAAGGTGAACTGCTCCAGCCTCGCGTCCGGCCGGCGGCCACGGGCGAACAGCTGCAGGAGCGTGGCCGTCAGCGGCCCGTGGACCACCAGATCCGGGTAGCCCTCCTCCGCGGTCGCGTAGGTGCGGTCGTAGTGGATGCGGTGGCCGTTCGACGTCAGCGCCGAGTAGCGGAACAGCATCGTCGGGTCGGGGACAACCGCGTCGCGGTCGGGTGCTCCGGCGTCATCGGCCGCCGGGGCGGCGCCGGCCGTCACCTGATGTCCACGGTAGACAATGTCCTGCACCTCCTCGATCCGCAGGACCCCCTCGCACTCGATCGTGTGCCGGACCTTGACGAACACGAGGTCGCCCGAGCGGCCGGAGGTCGACCGGACCTGCACGATCTCGCTATGCCGACGGCCCGCGGCGCCGGCGGGCAGGGGTGCGCGGTAGTGGACATCGCTGCCGGCCCACATCCGCCGCGGCAACTCCACGGGCGGCAGGAAGCCGCCGCGTCGCGGGTGGCCGTCGACGCCGAGCTCGCCGCGGCGAACGAATGGGTTGAAGTAGAGCCAGTGCCAGCCGGGCGGCAGCGGGTCGCCCGGCCCCAGGTCGAGGTCCAGGTCGAGGGTGGCCGCAAGGTTGCGTGCCCGGCTCAGGTCGAGCACCTCGTCGACGACCTCGGTCCGTCCGATCCACTCCTGCCACGGCTGAGCCGGCGCGGCCGGCACGGTCACGTCATTGCCCTGTCGCGTCACTGCCAACTCCTCGAACTAGTGGATGACACCATCGTCGACCAGCCGTTCCCGCTCGCGCCGAGCCAGGCCCAGCAGTGCGCCGTAGACGTACTCCTCCGCCTCGCCGAGCTCCGGGGTGCCGGACCGGAGGCCGACCTCGGACGTCGTGCTGAACCGGATCGGGCTGCCGACCGCCGCGCGCACGCCGGCGCCCGGCACGTCGACGTCGACGATGGCCGCCCGCTGCCGGAGGTGCTCGTCGGCGGCGAGCTCGGCCACCGACCACGAGACGTGCGCCGCGACGCCGTGGCTCTGCAGCAGGGCCACGGACTCCTCGCCGCTGCGCCGGCATGTCCAGGCGCCGACCTCCCGGTCCAGGTCCTCCCGGTGGCGGTACCGCGCCGCCGGGGTGTCGAACCGCGGGTCGCCGGCCAGATCGGTCCGGTGCATCGCCTCCAGCAGACCGGCCCACGCCTCGTCGCCGCCGGCGACGATCGTGATCCACCGGTCGTCCTCGGCAGTGGGATAGACGCCGTGCGGTGCGATGCCCTCATGCTCGTTGCCACGGCGCTCGGGCCGCTCTCCCGCGTCGGCCCGCAACAAGGCGTCGCCGGCGAACGCGGCCGCGACGTCCCGGGCCGACACGTCGACATGGCAGCCGCAGCCCGTCGCCCTGCGCCGCTGGAGCGCGGCGAGCGTCGCCACCGCGGCGTGCATCCCGACTGCGTGGTCCATCACGTGACGGATTTCGGTGGGTGGGCCTCCGACGTATCCGGTCAGGTAGCCGAGTCCGCCCCAGGCGCCGAACATCGGCGCGTAGCCGGAGAAGTGCGAGTCGGGACCCGACTGCCCGCTGGCGGAGATGGATACCATGACGATGTCTTCGCGCGCCGTGCGCATCTCGGCGTACCCGACCCCGAGGCGGTCCAGGACGCCGGGACGGAAGCTCTCGGCCACGACGTCGGACAGCGCCGCCAACCGAAGCGCGAGCGGCGGACCCTCCCGGTGCTTGAGGTTGAGGCGGATCGACCGTTTGACCGACGAGACCTGGTCGAACGTGGCCGCGTGCATGCGGCCGTACACGGGGTGCGGCCGGCGGAAGATGTCGGGACGCAGCGCGGTCTCGACCTTGATGCATTCGGCGCCGAGCTGGGCCAGCATGTGGGTGCAGAACGGTCCGGCCGCATGGGCCGTGAAGTCGAGGATGCGCAGGCCGTCGAGGGGGGTCATGCCGCCACCGTGCTGACCGGCCAGGGGCCTGGGTCCGCTCGGGCGGAGTCGAGCGCCGGCGGGCCGGACCGCAGCTCCAGGGGCTGCCCGTCGATCAGGTACGGGCTGGTGACGATGCGCAGCGGTCCCAGGCCGTCGACCTCCACGCTCGCCGTTGTGCCACGCGCGAGCGTGTGCGGCGAGTCCAGCACCTCGCGCGGCGCGTCGTACTTCGCCATCGGCAGGCCGAGCGCCTGCGCCCGCTCAACCAGCGACCGCACATCGTGCTGCTTCGCCCATTCGCGGATGCGCGCGTTGATGGCCGGGCCGTCGAGACCGCGCTCGACGGGGTCGTCGTAACGCGCAACGGTCGCCCAGCCGGGCCGCCCCATCAGCTCGACCAGGGCGGCCCACTGGCGTTCCTCCAGCGTGAGCAGTTCCACGTACCCGTCGGCGCACTCGACCACGCCGCCGTAGCGAAACGACCGAGTCGACCGGTGCTCGACCGACCCGTCACCGTGTCGCTGGACTGCGAACGCCGCGAGTGCCACCGCGGCGTCCTGGATGGACACGTCGGCCAGCTGACCGCCCACCGCGGGGCGTGCCCAGAGCGCGGCCAGGGCGGCCAGCGCGGCCGCGGTCCCGCCCTGCAACTCGGCGAAGTGCCCGTGGATCTTCAACGGTGGCGCCTGCGGGAACATCTCCGCCGACAGCCCGTTCGGCATGAGGAACCCTTCGCTGGCGGCGTGGATGAGGTTGAGCTCCGATGCCGCCCAGCCCGCCTTCGGGCCGGTCAGCCCGAATGGCCGAACGCTGACCACAACCAAGTCGGGATGACTCCGGGTGAGGTCGCTCGTGGCATCCACTGTGGACAATGCGTCGTCGAGCAGGACGTCGGCTTCCGACAGCAGGCGGTCGAGCCCGGCAGCCTCGTCGCACACGATGCTGCGCTTGCCGGCACTGAGGTAGGCGAACATGACGCCCAGGTCCGATCGTTCGGCGAAGAAGGGCGGGAGCCGGCGCAGCGCGCTGCCCCCGGGTGGCTCGATGAGGAGGACGTCCGCGCCGAGCGTGCCGAGGAGCCGGCCCGCGTACGCGGCGGCGACGCCGTGCCCGCGCTCAACGACCCGGATCCCCGACAGCGGAAGTGTGGCCGCTTGCATCGGCTATCGCTCCCGGGCGGCACCGGATCCGAACCGCAGCCCCAGCGTGACGTCGCGACCGTCGAAGAACACCGGCACGCCCACGTCCCGCGACGGGAGCATCACCGTCGCACTGCCCGGCGTCGTGACCACGCCATTCTGGTTCTCGCCCCAGATCTCGAGGTCCACCAGCGCCTGGCCGTCGACGTGCCGCTTGCCTGAGACCCGTCCCTTGCACCAGGTGGTGTCGCCCATGGTGTTGAAGCGGCGCATCTCGGTTCGGATGTGCTTGAGGAAACCGGCGTCGCCCATCCAGTTCGTGACCAGCGAGCACATCCACGACGAACGCTGCGGGCCGTAGTCGTAGGTGCCGGGCACGCCCACCTCTTTCGCGACCGACTCGCGGTGGTGGCCGATGCCGGTGTACTCGACGCCGCCGCCTGCCTCGGGATTGCGGAAGAAGTGGCCGGGGTGCTTCTTGGCCGCCTTGAGCACGACGCCGTGGGTGTGGCCGCGGCCGCAGCCGACCAGGAAGCCCATGGTGTCCATCAGCGACAGCGGGCCGCGCACGATAGGCGGCAGCACATCGCCGACCTGCACGTCCTCCCAGTAGAGCACCGAGTTGCCGGTCATGCGCTCCTCTTCGCGCAGCGCGGCCTCCTCGATGGCCTCGAACTCCTCGGCCGTGTACTCGTGCTGGACGATGTCCTTGTACTTCCCGGCATCCCGCGCGGCCTTGCGCTCGTGGCGGGTACAGGTGCCCAGTGCCCGCGCGACGATCTCACCCCGCTGGTTGGCGTAGGTGCCCTCGACGTACTGCAGGACCAGCCGGCCCGAGAACTTGCTCTGCTTCTCCTCGACGCCGACCACGCGCTCGATGGCCGAGATCCGGTCGCCGGGCCGGATGTGCTGGAACAGCTCCCACTCGTTGCCGGCGTAGAAGCCGTGCACGCCCGGCAGGCCCCACCGGGTGCGGCCGATCCACCCGAACGCCATGGGGAACATCGGGTGGGAGAGCGTCGATCCGTAGCGGGAAAGGCGTCCGTACTCGGCATCCCGGTACAGGGGGTTGAGGTCGCCGATACCGTTGCAGAAGTTGCGGATGGTATCGGCCGTCGCGTCCTGCAGATACGGTCCCTCCGGCCGGAGTTGCAGACCGATCATGCGCTTCGCGGCGGCGATACCCTCGTCGGTGATCAGTCCCTGTTCCGGGGCGGCGCCGATCGCGGCCTCCGTGGCAGCCGTCATGGTGCGACCTTCCTTCCTACTTGGCGTCCTGAGTGACTTTCGGGAGCAGTTCCAGCGACGTCGCGACCCGGACGCCGGCGGCGCGCAGCGCGGCCACCTTGGCCTCCCACGAGTCCCGGTGCCCGCCGATCATCGCGGCGGCGTGCCCCATCTTCTTGCCGGGCGGCGCGGTCTTGCCGACCAGCAGCGCGATGACCGGCTTGGCCTCCGGCCGGCTGGCGTACTCCGCGACGGCGTACTCGTCGACGCCGCCGATCTCGCCCAGGTACACGATCCGGTCGGTTGCGGAGTCGCCGTGGAACAGTTCGATCGCCTCGCCGGCCGTCAGGCCCTTCACCGGATCGCCGCCGATCCCGACGACGGTGGTCTGTCCCAGGCCGTGCAGTGTCAATCGCTTGCAGGCCTCGTACGACAGCGAGCCGGACCGGGAGATCACGCCGACCGGACCCGGGGTGTAGCAGTGGCTGGGCATGAAGCCGACCTTCGACTGCCCGGGCGAGATGAGGCCCGGGGTGTTCGGACCGATCAGCCACACGCCGGCCGCCTGGGCCGCGGCCCGCAGTTCGATCGCGTCGGCGACCGGCAGTCCGTCACCCGGGTAGACCACCGCCCGGCACCCGGACTCGATCGCCTCGAGCACCGCGTCGAGGGCGCCTTCCGCCGGCACGTAGATCAGGCCGACATCGGCGCCTGCGTCCCGGACCGCCTCGGCGATCGTGCCGAAGATGGGGACGCCTTCGTACGAACCGCCGGCTCGGCTCTGCGACACCCCGGCAACGACCTTTGTCCCGTATGCGCGCAGGTCTCGAACCGAGAACGATCCGAAACGACCCGAAATCCCGACGATCGCGACCCGTGACTCCGCGCTGACAATCACGCTCATACCGCCACGCCCGTCACGTTGACGACATCCCGCACGGCATCCTCGAGCGTCTCGTGATTGAACAGCCCGGCCCGTTCCAGGAGCCGGGTGGCGACCTCGCTCCCGGTCCCGCCCAGCCGGATGACGACCGGCTTGCCCACCGGCTTGCGGCTCAGCACGTCCAGCAGCGTCGACGCGACCCGGTCGACGTGCATCCCGCCGCCGAAGATGCTGATGAGCACCGCGTCGACCTGGGGCGAGGCGGCGAGCAGGTCAATGGCCAGCGCGAAGCCGTCCGGCGTCGGGTTGCCGCTCACGTCGAGGAAGCAGGCGGCCCGGCCGCCCCAGGCGTCGAGTTCGTCCATCACCGCCATCGTCATGCCGGCACCACTGGAGACCAGCCCGACGCTCCCGCCGAGCCAGACGACCGAGAGGCCGCCACGCAGGCACCGTTGCACGTCCTCGGGCTGCCCGTCGATGTCCTGCACGAGCAGGTCGCGGATCCATTCGCTCTTGAACTGCGCGGCATCGTCGACGACGGCCTTGGCGTCGGCCGCGACGAGCTGGCCGTCCCCGAGGACGACCAGAGGATTCAGTTCGAGCGTGGTGCAGTGCCGGCTCGCACAAAGCTCAAGGAGCCGCCGTGCGATCGCCACAACGCGCTCGCGCACCGCACGGTCCGGCTCGACAAGGCTCAGGATGTCGCGAAACGTGTAGGCGCGGAAGTTCCGGGGCAGGCCAACGTCGTATCGCACCCGCGTCTGCGTCTCGTCCTCGACGTGGACGCCGCCACGCGGCGAGTACAGCACGACGTACCCACCGGCGGCGGCGTCGACGACGACCGAGAGGTAGAGCTCCCGACGAATGTCCAACCACTGCTCGACCAGCACGCTGCCGGCGCGCTCGCCGCCGAACGACATATTGAGCAGCGCCGTGGTGGCAGCGTTCACCTCGTCGCCCGTCGTGCATTTACGGACACCACCGGCCAGCCCGCGGCCACCGGCGGCAACCTGCGCCTTCACCGCGACGGGAAACGTGGGCGTCCAATCGGCCAGCTGGGCTGGATGGGATATTTCGCGTCCGTCCGGAACCGGCACGCGGGCCTCGCGGAGCAGACGCTTGCCTTGAACTTCTGTTAGGAGCACATAATCATGATGCCGGGCCGAAGTGCATGGCCGACAACGCGAAGTCCCACTGGGTCGGACCTACATTCCGGCGGCTTTCGCGGGCTTACGGGAGCAGCTCGGAGTGGCCGCTGTCGACGATCGCCGCGTATCCCTCGATGCAGCTGATCGCCGCCGCGTGCTCAGCGGCCGACGCCGCGGCGCAGCAGTCCTCCACCACGAGGCATTCGTAGTCACGATCGTGTGCCTCACGAGCGCCGGTGTGGACGACGCCGTTCGTCGACACCCCGCACAGGAGCAGTCGCTCCACGCGGTTCGCCCGCAGCAGCACCTCGAGCGACGTCCCGTAGAACGGGCTCACGCGATGCTTGATGATGTCGTAATCGCCGGCCGCCGGCGCCAGCGTCTCGTGCACCTGGGTCCCCCAGGTGCCGAGCTTGAAGATGTCGTGCTTCCTGGCTCGGGCGAAGATCGCCGACCCGGGGTGCACCTCGCGATAGTCGGGCGAGAAGCCCACGCGGACGAACCCGATCGGCGTCCCGGAAAGCCGCGCCCGCTGGATGAGCGCGGCTGTTCTGGACAGGACGTCGCGCTCTGCCAGTTGCGGCCGGAATCGTGCGGCACCCGGCGATTCATCATGGGTGATGTCATTGATCATATCCATGACGAGAAGCATTGTTCTCGCTGGTGGCATTGACGCACTCCTTGTTCACGGATGACGGTCGGATTCGGCGAGAATACGGCGGGCCTGCTCGATCACCGGCCGGTCGACCATCGCACCGTCGAGCGCCACAGCGCCGGCGTCCGAGGCCTCGGCCGCGGCGACAACCCGCTGCGCCCAGGCGACCTCGGCGACCGTCGGGCCGAACTCCTCGTGGATGGCCGGCACCTGTGCGGGATGGATGCACAGCTTGCCGGCGAAGCCGAGGGAACGGGCGCGGCGGGAGTCGGTGCGCAACCCGTCCGGGTCGGCGATCGAGGGGGTGACGCCGTCCAGCGGGCCGGGCAGCCCTGCGACCCGCGAGGCGAGGACCAGGCTCGTGCGCGCCAGCAGCAGCGCATCGGGCTCGTGGCGGGCGCGGATGTCCGCCGCGAAGTCCAGCGAGCCGAACGCCAGACGTGCCACCGCGGGCGCGGCAGCCACCCGGTGGGCCAGATGGATGCCGATGGCCGTCTCGACCAGCGGCACGAGCGGCACATCCGGACATCGCGCGGCGATCCGGCCGAGGTCATCGCAGTCCTCGGCCTTCGGTATGACGAGGCCGCGCAGCCCGGGTAGGCGTGCGAGGCCGTCGATGTCGTCGTCGTGGTGGTCGGTGCCGGCGGCGTTGACCCGCACCCACGCCTGGTTGGTGGTCAGCCATCTCGCGATCGCGTCCCGGGCCGCGGACTTCGCCCGGTCCTGGACCGCGTCCTCCAGGTCCAGGATCACCTCGTCGGCTCCGCTGGCGAGGGCCTTGGCGAAGCGGTCCGGCCGGTCGCCCGGCACAAACAGCCACGTTCGGGCCGGGCGGCCGGCTGTGTTCGCACGCACGGCTAGTCGGCCGGCACGAAGCTGTCCCGCAGCGCGCGGGAGATGCCATGGGCAGCGTTGCGGACGAGCGGTACGAGGCGATCGGCACGGACCCGGTGCACGTGGCCGGCGACGGACACCGCCGCGACCGCGCTGCCGCTGGCATCGAACACCGGCGCCGCGACGCACACGATCCCGGTGAAGGACTCCTCGTGCTCGGCGGCGATCCCGGTCTGCCGAATCCGTTCCAACTCCCGGATCAGGTGACCGGGCGCCACCATGGTGCGCGGAGTCCGCCGGGGTAGATCCGAGCAGAGGACCGACATCACGACCTCCGTCGGGGCGTACGCGAGGAGCGCCTTGCCCAGGCCGGTGCAGTAGGCGGGCATGCGCCCGCCCACGCGGGACGGGAACGCCATGCCGCGACCGGTGTCGATCTTGTCGATGTACATGACCTCGGCCCCGGACAGGACACCGAGATGGACGACCTGACCCGTCGCGTCACCGAGCTCGGCCAGGAACGGCGCGGCCACGGTGCGAATGCCGCGCTGGTTGAGCGCGAGCTGGCCGAGCTCGAACAGCCGCATGCCGAGGCGGACGCCGTCCGGTCCCCGGTCCAGCATTCCCCGGCTGACCAGCTCGCCGATGATCCGGTGCGCGGTGCTCTTCGGCAGTCCCGTCCGGCGGCACAACTCCGCGCTGGACAGCACCAGCTCGTCCTGCCGGAAGGCGGTGAGCATGACAAGGGACCGGTCGAGCACCGAGATCGGCTCTCCGTCCTCGCTCCTCCTGGATCTCATCGGCGCCCCGCTCGAGACTCGCCCATCGCGTTCGGTCTCTGCGGTTCCGGTTCCGGCAGGTCCGTGTTCGGCAGGCTCTGCCAGGCCTGCCCCTCGGCGAGGACTGTGTCGTGCACGGCCCGGGTGGCCCGGTGGTCGTCCTGTTCCAGGCCGATCGGCGCCTGCCCACTTTCCGATCGCCGCACAGACTCCAGCAGTCGGGCCCTCAGATGGATCACGCCGTGGTCGGCCGCCACCATGTGTTCGCGCGAACGGTCGAGAATCGGTCCCATACTGAGGCTGAGCACGACGTCCTCCTGTTCGATGCCCGCGAAGCCGGTCCAGTTCGACGCCATCAACGCCCGGTCCTGCCCCAGGCCGTCCGCCCAGGTAGCCCGGAAGTCGCAGTCCCGGTCGTTCCAGAAGCGCTCGTCGGCCAGCCCGAGGGTCCGCAGCAGTGCCTCCCGGTCAGCGGGACGCGGGCCGTGGACCACGGTGTACGTACTGGTGCGCGTGTCCGACATGGGTACCTCGAACACGAAGAACCGGAACCCGTTGGCGGCGGGGATGATCCGGCACGTCGGCAGGATCACCGGCACGATACGCACACTACGGATCGGCGCACCCGTCGCGTCGGTTCCGCCCCGCCGCACTGCGGCGCAGCGGAACCCGAACGTCGTGTCCTCGAGTTCGAGGTCGGGGGCGTTGTCCAGGACGGCCAGTGCGCCGAGGTTCATGTCGCTGTCCTCGGCCGTGCCGAACTCGCCGTTGGCCGCCCCGTCGGACGCGTGCATCCACGCGGGATCGGCCTGTGCACTGTGCAGGATGCCGACATGCGAGCTGTCCACGCCGCCCTCGAACAACTGCAGATAGTTCGCCGCCGCATTGACCCGGATAACTGTCCGGTTCTCGGGTGGTCCATCCATGAACTCGAAGTGCGGCAGCGGCGGCTCCTGACCTGCGGGGCCAAGATAGACCCAGACCAGGCCGCCCGCCTCCCGCACGGGGTGCGCCGGCGCCCTGAGCCGTTGCTTGAGCTTCGCGTTGCGGCTGTTCGGCATGTCGAGCACCGTGCCGTCCACGCAGAACTTCCAGCCGTGGTACAGGCACCGCAGGCCGCCCTGCTCGTTGCGCCCCAGGGCAAGCGAGGCGCCGCGGTGCACGCACAGCTCGTCCAGGACGCCCACGCGACCCTCGGTGTCCCTGAACACGACGAAGTTCTCGCCGAGCAGGGTGGTCCGCAACGGTGCCCCGTCCGGCTCGCTCACCTGAGCGGCCGTGCAGATCGGTATCCAGAACCGGCGCATCATGCGCCCCATCGGCGTGTCCGGTCCGACCCGGGTGAGGATGTCGTTCTCTTCTTGAGAAAGCACTTCGCACGCGCCTTCCGTTCGGACTGGGAAGCGAACTTCCTCCGAAGCGAGCTTCCGTGGAATATTAGGTGCGGCCTCTGACCGCGTCAATCACTCGTCCTGGTTGCCGTACAGGCCGTTGCCGCCCAGCCGGTCGATCAGCCGGGCGACGACGGGAAAGTACTCGGCGGCGCACCCGCTGCTCTTCGCCGCCCGGTAGAGGTTGTCGGTTGCGCCCAACTGCACGCACAACGCCCCGAGTTGCTTGCTGAGGTCGAAGAAGTAGCCCAGGTCCTTGAGCGCGTAGTCGAGCGAGAACTGCCCCTCGGGGAAGCTCGCGGGGACGACGGACTTCGCCACGTGGTTGCGCAGCGCAAACGAGTCGGCGGACCCTTCGACGAGCACCTCGACGAGCCGCTCGGCCGATACCCCGGCCCGCGCGCCGACCGCCAACGCCTCGGCGGCCGTGACGACGTTGGCCATGAGCATGACGTTGTTGACCAGCTTGGCGACCTGTCCCGCGCCCACGTCGCCGATGTGCTGGACGCTGGTACCCATGACCCGGAGCACGGGCAGGATCCGCTCGAACGCCTCCGGCGCACCGCCGACCATGATCGCCAGCGTTCCGTCGATCGCGGCGGCGCGGGTTCGCGCCACCGGCGCGTCGAGGAAGTCAGCGCCCCGTTCCGCGGCCCGGTCGGCGACCTCTCGCGCCAGCCCGGGCGGCACCGTGCTCATGTCGACGAGGGTGACGCCGGAACGGGCCCCCGCGATCAGACCGTCCTGGTGGAGGTAGACCGCCTCGACTTGACGGTGCCCGGGAAGGGACGTGAAGACGACATCGCAGCTCGCGGCCAGTTCCGCCGCCGATCCCGCGGCGATGGCACCCCGCTCGACGAGCGGCGTTACGCGCCGCTCGTCGGTGTCGAGGACATGCACCTCGTACCCGGCCGCAACCAGGTTGTGCGCCATCGGCCCGCCCATGGCACCGAGGCCGATGTATCCGAGGGAGGATGGCGTCATCGCAGGTACATCCCGCCGTTGATGTCGAGCGTGCTGCCGGTGATCCAGTCAGACCTCGGTCCCCCGAGAAAGTGGATGGCCTCGGCGATGTCGCCCGGGCGTCCCATCCGCCCGAGGGGGTAACCTTCGGCGCCTTCGTCGGCGGTTCCGCCCAAGCCCTCCCACATCGCCGTCAGCACCGGCCCGGGCGCGACCGTGTTCACGCGCACGTTGTACGGACCGAGGTTCTTGGCCGCCCAGCGGGCCAGCCCATGGACCCCGGCTTTGGCCGCGACGTAGTGCGGGCCCGACCTGACCCCGCCCTGCTGAGCGGCGACCGATCCGAGCAGGACGATCCGCCCGCCACCCGCAGTGCGCATGGGTCCGGCCACCGCCTGCATGAGGTTGAACGCGCCGCCCAAGTTCACCGCGACGATCGCGCTGAACTCGTCCGCGCTGATCTCCTCCAGAGCGGTGCCGGCTGAGACACCCGCGCAGGCCACGGCGACGTCGATGCGCCCCGTCTCGGCCAGGACCTGGGCCACGGCCTGCCGGACCGCGGCCGCATCGGTGACGTCCACGTCCAGGAAGCCGGCCGCGATGCCGGCCATGTCGGCCCGGGCCCGCTCGAGCGCCGGTGGCAGATCGAGCACCCACACCTTGGCACCGTCCCTGGCGAACACCTCAGCGGTGGCCCGTCCGATGCTGCCCGCGCCGCCGGTGATGACGACGGTCATCTGGTGACCTGACATGTCAGGCTCTCCCCTCGCGTAGCCCGGCGTGCCGGGCGAACTCGTCGATCGCGGCCGAGGCCTCGGGCAGGAACTCGAACAGCGTGAACGAGTGGACGGACTGCGCAACGAGCGTGAGGCTGACGACCCCACCTGACGCGCGGAGGCGCTCGGCCACCCGCCGGGCATCATCGGCGAGCGCCTCGTTCGCGGCCGCCTGGATGAGCACCGGTGGCAGGCCGGCGAGGTCCGCGTACACCGGGGACATCCGCCCGTCGTCGACGGCAGCGCCCTGGGCGTACGACGCCGCGAGCGTGGTGAGCGCCACCCGGTCGAACCACGGGTCCACCGTGTCGGCCGCGTCGATGCTCGGCGCGGACAGCGACAGGTCGCACAGCGGCGACACCAGGTGCAGGGCCCGCGGCGGCGGGAGCCCGGCGTCACGCAGCGCCACGGCCAGGCCCAGCGCGAGTCCGGCGCCTGCGCACTCTCCGCTGACAATCACGTTCTGCGCACCACCCGCATGCTGCAGCAGCCAGCGGTACGCCACCATGACGTCATCGAAGGCCGCCGGGAACGGATGCTCCGGTGCGAGCCGGTAGTCGACCACGACCGCTGTGCCGCCGACCGCCCGGGCGAGCCGGCCCGCGTACGCGGCCGAGGACTCGGCCGACCCCATCGTGTACCCGCCGCCGTGCAGGTGCAGCACGGTAGGACCGGTCGACGGCCCCGGCGGTGTGACGCGCAGGGCCGGGACGCCGTCGCAGTCCAACCTGTCCGTCCGGTCGCCGCGGTTGCCGTCGAGACCGAGGAGCAGGCGTTCGTACGCCGCCCGCTCCCCCACCCACGACGCGGCGCTGTCGTCCGGCGTGAACGCGGTACGCCAGAGGTCGAACGCACGCCGGCCAGGTTCGGGCCAGGACACGACCCGGGAGCCCGCCGGTTCCACCCGGTCGACGCGCGGATCGTAGCCGTACAGCCATGTTGTGCTGACGAGGCCGGCGGGGTCGAGCCGCTTGAGGCCGCGGATGCGCCCATTGCGCGCGCGCGTGCGTGCCGGGTCGCTTTCGCGGTACACCTGCAGGTTGGTCCGCGAACGGGTCAGCACCCGGACGGCCCGCTCGGTGCGCTGGTTTACGTAGGCCGCCAGCGCCCGCCCGATCGGGGCACCGCGGTGCTCATCAATGCACCGTGCGAGGACGACCGCGTCCTCCAGTGCCAGCGCGGCGCCCTGTCCGGCGAACGGCGGTACGGGATGGGCGCTGTCACCCAGGAGCACGACCCGCTCCGAGCACCAGTTGTCGAGCGGCCGCCGGAAGTAGATGGGCGTGATGATGGCCTCGGTGATCGACCCGATCACCTGGCGGACGATGGGGGCGGCTCCCGCGAACGACGTCCGGAGGTCGTCGAGGCTGCCTGACGCCGTCCACGATTCCCGGCGAACCTCGACGTCCGGGACGTAGCCCGAGAAGCTTACGAGCTCACCGCGGCGAACCGGGTAGATGACGACGGTGCGGTCGGCGCCGAACCAGCTGCCGATGCCTGGCACGACCGCGGCCGTGGGCACATCGCCGCGCTTGAGCAGTGCCCGCCAGGCGACCACGCCGGTGTACTCCGGTTCGCCCGGGCCGAAGAGCTGCGCCCGGATCGACGACTTCAACCCGTCCGCGCCCACCAGGAAGTCGCCGGAAACCTCCGTTGCGTCCTCGAGCACCACGGTGACGCCGGCCTGGCTTTCCCGGAACCCGACAACCCGGCTGCCCAGGCGGATCCCTGTGGACGGCAGCCGGCCGATCAACGCGTCGAGGAGGTCGGCCCGATGGGAGTTGTAGAGCTGCCCGCCGAATGCCTCGGCGGTAGGCCCGAACGGCAAGCTCTCCAGCTCTTTGCCCGAGGCGAGGTCGTAGTGGTCCACCCGTTCGCCGCGAACGCCGGTCCGTCTGATGTGGCCGGCGGCTCCGAGACCGTCGAGTGCCTTCATCGCGTTGGGCCAGAGGTTGATGCCGGCGCCGATCTCGGTCAGCGCCGGGGCCTGTTCGAACAGCAGTGGTTCGACGCCGACGTCACGAAGGGCGACCGCAGTCGCCAGCCCGCCCACTCCCCCGCCGACGATGAGCGCCCTCATCTAGTGGTCCCAGAACAGGGTTCCGGCCCCCGGCACGCGGGTATCGATCCCGCTGACGCGCAGGGCGTTCCAGAAGGTGACTGCGTTCACCGCCAGTACCGGCTTGGCGATGACCTGCTCGACCGCGTGGGCGGGCTCGACGGCGGGCATGTTCACCCCGAGCTGGAGAATGGCGTCGACGTCCGGCCCGTCGAGGTCGAACATCGCCCGGGCCAGTTCCTTGGAGCTCATGTACGACGCGGCCGTGCCGGAGCCGTGGCCCTGGAAGGCCTCCTTGACGACGTCGTACCCCGCAGCCTCGAAGTAGTCGCGGACCCGCTGCGCGCCGAGAGGCTGGTACGAGCCCATCACGGCGATCCGCTTGACGCCGAGCGCTTCGAACGCGCGCCGGCAGGACTCGGGCGGGATGGTCACCGGGACCCCACCGGCCCGTGTGCTCATCGACTCGATCAGCTCCGGCTCGCGGTCGAGACCAACGTAGAAGCCCGGCATGCCGAAGCCGAGGATGACTCGGTCGACCTCGGCCGTCACGAGGCTGTCGATTGCCGCCGGCATGCTGTCCATGGTCTGGACGACAACGCCTTCGAAGCGATCGTTGCTGCCGATGTCGCTGCCGGTGTACATGCGGGAGTAATGCAGTGTGACGTCCTGCGGGCAGAGCCGGGGGTACTCAATCTCGACCGTGGTGTTCGGGGACCCAATGAGCACACCCCAACGACGTGCCGAAAGTGACATGTCCTCCTCCTTCTCATCGGTGGTGGCCATGGTTGGCGACGTTGACCACGTCACGCCAGGTCGATAGTATTCCACGGAAGTACGCTTCCGTGGAAGCGTCAATCCTCGGCCCGAATGAGTGCACGGCACCGCGAGGGGCCGCACCCGCCTCCGGACGCTCGATCCGGCAAGGGAGAGACAATGTTTGAGGTCGTTGTCCGGACCGCCGCACCGGTGGCCGACGGGGTCAAGCTGCTGGAACTCGTCACGGCAGACGGCCGGCCGTTGCCGCCGTTCGTGGCCGGCGACCACATCGTCGTCGAGTTGGGCGCCCGGCTCAGGCGCAGCTATTCGCTGATCGGACCGCCCTGCGCCGACGCGATGGCCTACCGGGTGGCGGTCGCGCTCAATCCGGCCGGACGCGGGGGGTCGATCGCGGCCCACGCCCTGCAACCCGGCCAGAGCGTGCGCATCAGCCCGCCGGCCAGCGGGTTCCCGCTCGTGCGGACCGCCGCGCCGACGATCCTCATCGCCGGCGGCATCGGCATCACGCCGATGGTCGCGATGGTGCATCAGCTCATGGCCTGGGCCGCCCCCTGGCGACTGCACTATGCATTCCGGAGCCCGGCCGCAGCCGCGTTCGTCGACGAACTGGTCGGGCTCGGCTCCCGGGATCCCGGAGCGGCGTCGCTGTACCCGGACGACGCGGCCGGACGGCCGACACTCGACGTCGCGAAGATCGTCAGCGATGCGCCGGCCGACGCGCACCTCTACTGCTGCGGGCCCGAACCGATGCTGGACGCGTTCCTTGATGCCTGCCGCGCACATGACGAGCGCCGCGTGCACATCGAGCGCTTCGCCGCCCCCGACGACACTCCAATCTCGACGGACAGATCCGGCCCGCACGAGGACCAACACCTCACGGTGCAGCTGGCGCGGTCCGGTCGCATGATCTCCGTGGCGCCGCAGGAGTCCATTTTGGAGGCGCTCCTGGACGCCGGTGAATCTGTTGACTTCTCGTGTATGGAGGGCATCTGCGGAAGCTGCCGGACGCGTGTCGTCGAGGGAATTCCGGAGCACCGGGACGCGGTGCTGACGGACAGCGAGCGCGCGGCCGGCGATGCCATCATGATCTGCTGCTCACGAGCGAAAGGTGACCGGCTTGTCCTCGACATCTGACAGCCCCGGCATGGATGGCTGGATCGCACCGTTGCTGGACAAGGCCAGCGGCAGGCTCCAGGCGCTGGAGCGGGTTGGCCTGTTCCCGTCCGAACTCCGGGTCGCGGCGGCGATGTTCGAGCGCCTCGACCGAACCTGCGGCCGGCGGATAAGTGCCGACGGGGAGCTGATCGTCCTCGGCACGACGGTGGTCGCGGATCCGCTGCTGGCGGCCGACGATTTCACCCTCGCGCCGTGACTCGCGCCGGTTGCGATAGCCTACCGACATTGGACAAAACAGGACCAGCACCAGCCGGTCCGCGGGCCGATGAAAGGCCTCCGACATGACTCTTAATCGCCGGCACCTGGGCGAGGTGGCCCGCGAGTGGACCGAGGAACTGGGCGACGTCCCCGTCGGCCCCTTCCTCATCGCCGCGACGATCCAGCGGCTGTCGCAGTACATCGAACGGGAGTTCGCCCGGGTCGCCCGCAAGTACGGGATCGGCCCCGGCGACCTGCGCATCCTGTTCGTGCTCGCGCGGATGAACCCGGCGCACCAGCTCGCACCCAAGGACCTGATCAAGGAGCTGCTCGTCACCTCCGGGGCCGTCAGCAAGCAGGTCGACCGCCTGGCCGAGCAGGGCCTGGTCACCAGGATCGCGGACCCCGACATCCTGCGCGGTGTGCTCATCCGGCTCGAACCGGAAGGTCGCAAGATCGCCGACGACGCGGCGCGCGAGATCATGACGGAGAACTGCGGGCTGGAGACCCTCGCCGAGGCGCAGTCGACGCGGATCCTGCGGACCCTGAACGGTCTGCTGACGGTCGTTGAGTCGCACGCGACGGCCGAGTGACGGCGCTGTGCCGGGTCGCCAAAGGCTGCTCGCGCGCGGACCGCGTCGCCGGGGCGGGTGCTAGCGGCCGGTCACCGCGTCGAGGAGGCTGGCGCCGTTGGCCGCTACCAGCTCCAGCCATCGGTCCCCGTATCCCGACAGGTCGCCCAGCGACACCTGGGCCGCAAATGGGAAGTCGCTGCCGTACACGAGGCGGTCGCGCCCAAGCGCCGCCACGGCCAGGCTGAGCGGCCCCTCCCCGTAGGCCACGCTGTCGACCCAGACATTCGCGCGAATGCGTTGGGTCGGCGCCACGGTGCCGGCGATCCGACCCGCTCGCCAGGAAACGTCGAGACGGTCGAGGATCGCCGGGAGAATGCCGCCGGCGTGGGCCAGCAGGACCCGCGCCGCACCAGGGCCGTCGAGCAAGCCGCAGGCGAGCATGCGCACTGCCGTGCGGCCGGTCGCCGCCGGCATACCCAGCGCGAACGGGTCGTCGCGGTCGCAGTCGCTGACGGCCGCCGCGTCCGGGTGTACGAATACTGTCCAGCCCCGGGCGGCCACACGCGACCACACGTCCGCGAACTCTGGCGAGGTCAACGGCTCGTCGTGCGCGCCGGCGACGACGCAGACGCCGACCACGCCGCCGTAGCCCTCCAGCCGCTTGACCTCGCGCAGCGCCCCGGCCGGTTCGCCGTACGGCAGCATCCCCAGCACCCGGAACCGGTCGGGGTGCCGCCCCGCCACGCCGGCCAGGAATGCGTTCTGCTGCCGGGCCAGCTCCCGGAACTCGTCCGCGGGACCGGCGAAGTTCAGCACCAAGGGCGGCGGCGACAGCACCTGCAGGTCCACGCCGATCTGATCGAGCCGCCGAATCCGCTCGGCCGAGTCGAACGCGGTCCGGTCCGCGGCACGGTATGCCCGGCCACCCCGCGTGAGCTGGAAGCCGTCTCCGATCGACGCGACGCCCGGCCACAACCCGACCGCACCTGAGGGCGGAGTCAGATCGGGTGACAGCATGTGGCTGTGCCAGTCGATCACGGGGCAGCCTTCGGGTCAGGCATCCGCGACCTGCTTGGCCCGCAACTGCAGCGCGATCTCGATCAGCTGGTCCTCCTGGCCGCCGATCAATTTGCGGGCCCCGGCCTCGAGAAGGATCTCGGCCCCGCTCACCCCGTAGCGCGCGGCCTGCCGGGCGGCGTGCTGCAGGAACGACGAGTACACGCCGGCGTAGCCCATCATCAGGGTCATCCGGTTGAGCGTGCACTCCTCTGGCATCGTCGGCCGCACGACATCCTCGGCCGCGTCCACGATCTTGAGGAAGTCGACGCCGGTCTTCCAGCCAAGCTTGTCGGCGACTCCGACGAACGCCTCGAGTGGCGTGTTGCCGGCGCCGGCCCCGTACCTGCGAACGGAGCCGTCGATCTGGGTCGCGCCGCTGCGGGCCGCGATCACCGTGTTGGCCACGCCGAGCCCGAGGTTCTCGTGGCCGTGGAACCCGACGCGAGCCTCAGCCCCGATCTCCGCGTGGACCGCGGCCACGCGATCGGCGACCGCCTCCATGATCAGGGCACCCGCGGAGTCGACGACGTACACGCATTCGCATCCGGCATCCACCATGATCCGTGCCTGGCGGGCCAGCACCTCGGGCGGCTGGGAGTGGCTCATCATCAAGAAGCCAACGGTCTCCAGGCCCAGCTCCCGGGCAAGCTTGAAGTGCTGCTCGGAGACGTCCGCCTCCGTGCAGTGCGTGGCGACGCGCACGATCGTCCCGCCGTTGTCCCGGGCCTGCAGGATGTCGTCCTTGGTGCCAACGCCCGGCAGCATCAGGAACGCGATCCTGGCCCGCTTGGCGGCCTGCGCCGCGACCTTGATCAGTTCCTGGTCCGGGGTACGGCTGAAACCGTAGTTGAACGACGATCCGCCCAGACCGTCCCCATGTGTGACCTCGATGACCGGCACGCCGGAGTCGTCGAGCGCCGTGACGATGTCCCGCACCTCGGTCGCGGTGAACTGATGACGCTTGTGGTGCGAGCCGTCGCGCAGCGAGGTATCGGTGAGACGCAGGTCGAGCGTGTCATCGAACGTGACGGCCAGCCGGTTCTCGAACCGCATCACAGCACCTCAGCTAGCTTCTCGCCGACCTTGGTGGCGGCAGCGGTCATGATGTCGAGGTTGCCCGAGTACGGCGGCAGGAAGTCGCCCGCGCCCTCGACCTCGACCAGGATCGACACGAGCGTGCGGTGCCGCGTGTAGTCGGACGGAGGGTCGATCTGCGGATCCTGCAGCAGCCGGTATCCGGGGACGTATTCCTGCACCGCGGCCACCATCGCGTGGACCGACGCCTCGATCGCGTCCCGGTCCTGCTCATACGCCGACGCCGGCGCGGCGCAGAAGATGGTGTCCCGCATGATCATCGGCGGCTCGGCCGGGTTGAGGATGATGATCGCCTTGCCGACCTCGGCGCGGCCGATGGTTTCGACGCCGCGGCTGGTGGTCCGGGTGAACTCGTCGATGTTCTGACGGGTGCCGGGACCGGCGCTCACCGATGAGACGCTGGCCACGATCTCGGCGTACGACACGGGGACCACCCGCGACACGGCCGCCACCATCGGAATGGTCGCCTGACCGCCGCACGTGATCATGTTGATGTTCGGCTCGTCGAGGCGGGCGTCGCCGTTGACCGGTGGGATCACCGCCGGCCCGACCGCGGCCGGTGTGAGGTCGATCGCGCGAATGCCGGCCTCCGCGTAGCGCGGGGCGTTCCGCCGGTGCACGTACGCCGAGGTCGCCTCGAACACCAGGTCGGGCAGGGGATCCTGGCGGAGCAGCCAGTCCACCCCTTCATGACTGGTGATGAGGCCCTGCGCCGCGGCGCGCTTGAGGCCCTCGCTCGAGGGGTCGACGCCGACCATCCAGCGCGGCTCGATGTGCGGGCTGCGCAACAGCTTGTACATCAGATCGGTACCGATGTTTCCGGATCCGACGATCGCGGCAGTCACGGTCAAGAAGTCACCTCCAAGGGAGGTCTCCACGCTGCACCGTACCGGCCGGTCGACGCCACGCGGGAGTTCCATTGAATGACACCCGCGCCCCGCATCGGTGCGACCGCGGCACGCCCTGCCACTGGGCCCTCCTGGTAAGTTGCGCCGATCGTTCGTATATACGAACATAGGTTCAGTGTTGTCGGTCACAGCACATCTTCGGTCCACGGCGCCGCCGCAGCGCCGCGGGCCGGGGCAACCCGAATGGAGGAAGCACGACATGAACGAAAGCTCAGCCGCGGGGCACCGGACGGTCAGCCGGGTGATGGCCATCCTCGAAGCAGCCGCGGCCACGCGGCAGGGTGTCACCCTCAGCGCACTGACCACACTGCTGGACGCGCCCAAGTCGTCGGTGCATGGGCTGGTCAAGGGCCTGGTCGCGACCGGGTACCTGGAAGAGAGCGGCCGCAGTTACACCATCGGACCGGCGGTCGACATGCTCATCGCGCGGGGCACGTCCTCGGTGATGGCCAGCGCGCACCGCACGCTGGAGACCCTCGTGCAGACGTTCGCGGAGAGCGCCACCTTGTGCAAGCTGGTCGGCGAGGACGTGGTCTACGTAGACATCGTGGAGTCCACGCAGCCGATCCGCTATTCCGCACCGCTGCGCGTGCGCCGGCCGCTGTACCCCACGAGCGCGGGCAAGTGCTTCCTGGCGCACATGACGCCGGGCAGGCGCGACGCGTACCTGCGCGCCAACCTTCCACCGCACCGGGCGCCGGAGGTGCTCGCGGAGCTGGAGGCGGTGTTCCGCGACGGGTACTCGACCAACCACGGCGAGACCGTGCCGGATGTCTTTGCGGTCTCCAGCCCGATCATCGCCGCCGGGCGGGTGGTCGCGTGTCTTCAGGTCGCGGGGCCGAGCAGCCGGATGGCCGAGCGCATGGACGAGATCGCGCGGACGGTGCGAGCCGAGGCGCAGCGCCTGTCCCAGCGCGCCCGCGGCTGAGCCTCGGCCGTTGACATCCATCCGACGGCGCACCTACGCTCCCGATCGTAAACACGAACGGTCGTTCGTATATACGAACGCGGCCCGACGTGTCCAGCGCATCGATGGGGATGGCCATGACCGAGCAGACACCCGTGACCGACCGACGGTTCCCGCTGATCACCGACGAAGCCCTCGACGAACTGCGCGGCCGGATCGGCCGGCCGTTCCGGCCGCCGGTGCCACACGTCACCGAGGCGACCACCGACTCGATCCGGCACTGGGCACTCGGGATCGGCGACGCGAACCCGCTCTACGTCGACCCCGCCTACGCGGCCACGACCCGCCACGGCGGTCTTGTCGCACCCGGCACGTTCCTGTACGCGTTCGACCGCGTGGTCAGCGGATACGTCGGCGGCCTGCCCGGCGTGCACGCCATGTTCGCGGGCACCGACTGGAACTGGAAGCGCCCCATCCGGGTCGGCGACCGGATCGCCGCCGAGCCGGCACTCAAGGAGCTCAAGGACCTCAAGAGCACGTTCTCCGGGCGGTCGATCAAGCAGACCTACCAGGTCACGTTCACCAACCAGGACGGCGAGCTGGTCTGCGTCGCCGACTCGTGGTGCATCCGCACGCAGCGGGACATCGCCCGGGAACGCGCCACCCGTGAGACGGTCGTGCCCAAGACCTGGACCGCCGACGAGATCGCCGAGGTCGCGGCCCAGTACGCAGCCCAACGGCCCCGCGGCGGCGAGGTGCGCTACTGGGAGGACGTCCAGGCCGGCGAAGTGCTACCGCCGCTGCTGAAAGGGCCGAGCACCGTCACCAGCTTCGTCTGCTTCACCCAGGGCTGGGGCAGCCTGTACGTGAAGGCGCACGCCCAGGCCTTCGACATGTTCCGCGAGCACCCGGCGCTCGGCATCCCCAATGACCTCTGCATCCCCGAGCCGCCCGAGCGTGTCCACTGGGACAACGCGCTCGCCCGCGCCGTCGGCGTGCCGGCCGCCTACGACTACGGCCCCGAGCGGGTGTCCTGGCTGGGTCACCTGATGACCGACTGGATCGGTGACGACGGCTTCCTCAAGCGGCTCAACGTCCAGGTCCGCAAGCACAACATCCTGGGCGACCTGACGACCTGCCGGGGCACCGTCACGCGCACCTGGCGCGAGGACGACGAGCACCTCGTCGAGGTCGCGGTCGAAGGTCGCAACCAGCGCGACGAGGTCACCGCAATCGGCACCGCGGTGGCCGCCCTGCCCTCGCGCGGCTGAGCGGCCGCCGTCGTGGGCACAACCGTGCGGTGGAGCGACACCGTGATCCCGACCGAGATCCATCGCCATCCCGGACTCGCATACGAGATCCGTCCCCGGCGCATCACCGCGGTCCTCGACGAGGCCCGCCGCTGGGGCGACCGGCCATTCATCACGCAGGGCCGACGGGTCCTCACCTTCGACGACCACGCCCGGATGGTCGACGACATCGCGGCACAGCTGCGGTTCGCCGGCGTCCGCGAGCGGGACCGAGTGGCGATCTTCGCGGCGAACAGTCCCGAGTGGGTCGCCACCTTCTTCGCGACGCTAGCGGTCGGCGCGGTGGTGGTGCCCTGCAACGGATGGTGGTCGGCCGAGGAGATGGCCCACGCGTGCGAGGTCGTCGAGCCGTCGATCGTGATCTCGGACGGGCGCTGCCGCGAGCGGGTGCCGCCCGGCCTGCCCGTACTACTCACCGCCGATCTTGCCGCGGGCGGCGGACCGGCCGGGCGAGCGCCCTCGCCGGTGTACGGCGGCGACGGGGAACAGGACGAGGACGACCCAGCCGTCATCCTGTTCACCGCCGGCACCACGAGCTTTCCCAAGGGCGCGACGCTGTCCCACCGCGCACTGGTGTCCAACCTTCAGACGCTCCTGGTCGTGTCACGCAAGCTCCCCCACCAGATCGGCGACGACATCGCGCCCAGTGTCACGCTGGTCGGGCTCCCCCTGTTCCACATCGGCGCCATCCAGCTCATCCTGGTGCCGCCGATGACCGGCAGCCAGATCGTGTTCCTGGAAGGCCGCTTCGACCCCGGCGCGGTGCTGGAGGAAATGGAGACCCACCGGGTCACCATGTTCTCGGGCGTGCCGACGATGATGGAGCGCCTGCTCGCGCATCCCGACGTCGCCCGGCGCGATCTGGCGTCGGTGCGCACCGTGGTGCTCGGCGGTTCGCCGGTCGACGACAGCCTGCTCGAGCGGGTGCGGCGCGCCTTCCCCGGCACACACCGCGGGGTCGGGCAGACCTACGGGCTCACCGAGGCCGGCGGTCTGGTCAGCACAGGAGTCGGCGCCCAGATTGCCGCGCACCCGGGTTCGTCCGGCCGCCTCGTGCCGGTGGTCGAGGCCCGCGTCGACGACCCCGACGCGTCCGGCAACGGACGGCTGTTCATCCGTTCCCCGGCGGCTATGGACGGCTACTGGGGATGGCCCGACGACCCGACCATCGACGCCGACGGGTGGCTGGACACCGGCGACATCGGCCGGGTGGACGCCGACGGCTACCTCTACATCACCGGCCGGGCCAAGGAAGTCATCATCCGCGGCGGTGAGAACATCGCGCCCGCCCGCGTCGAGTCGGTGCTCGCCGAACACCCCGCCGTCGCCGAGGTCGCCGTGGTCGGCCTGCCAGACCCGGACCTCGGCGAGATCGTCGCGGCCGCGGTGACGCTCACGTCCACCGGCGCGGCGAGCAGCAGCGACCTCGAGGTGTACGCGCGGGGCAGGCTCGCCCATTTCGCCGTACCACAGCGGTGGTGGCTGCGGACCGAGCCGCTGCCCACCAACGACGCCGGCAAGATCCTCAAGCACGTTCTGGTGGCCTGGTGGCCGGACCAGGAACAGGCCGCGGCGTGACCACCGATCGGAGGACCTTTCATGGATAACGACCAAGGCCCTACCGGGCCGCTCGCCGGTATCCGCGTGGTCGACCTGACCCACATCGCGGCCGGCCCGTTCGCGACCATGCTGCTGGCGGACCTCGGCGCCGATGTGATCAAAGTGGAGCGGCCGGGCGGGGGCGACGGCGCCCGCCAGATGGACGTCTCCATCCACGGCGACGGCGACAGCGGATACTACCTGGGCCTGAACAAGAACAAGCGGTCGATCGTGCTCGACCTCCGCGCTGCGCAGGACGTCGAGGTGGTACGGCGGCTCGCCGCGACCGCGGACGTGTTCATCGAGAACTTCCGGCCGGGCTCGGCCGAGCGGATGGGCCTCGGGTACGCCGACATCCGCAAGGTCCGCAAGGACATCGTGTACTGCTCGATCACCGGGTTCGGCCCCTCCGGACACCTCCGCGACGGCATCGCGTACGACATCGTCGGCCAGGCCATGAGCGGCATCATGTCCATCACCGGCGACGCGGACCGGCCGCCGGCCAAGTGCGGAGCGCCGATCTCCGACCTGACGTCGGGCATCTTCGCGGCGTTGGGCATCGTGTCGGCGCTGTACCACCGGCAACGCACCGGCGAGGGCCAGCACGTCGGCACCTCGCTGCTGGGCGCGTCGGTGGCGCTCGTGTCCTCCTACATCACCAGCCAGGCGTTGGGCACACCGTTCGATCGGCTGGGCAGCGCCCACAACACGCTCGCGCCGTACCAGGCGTTCGCCGGATCCGACGGCCGGTACTTCATCCTGGCCGCCGGCAACGACGGATTCTTCGCCAGGACCGCACAGCTGCTGGGCCGGCCGGACCTGGTTACCGACCAGCGGTTCGCCACCAATGCCGACCGCTCACGACACCGCGCCGAACTCGCCGAACTCCTGCAGCGGGCGTTCGAGCGGCGGGACACCGAGCACTGGCTGCGCGCGCTCGGCGAGATCGGCGTACCCGCGTCGCCCATCTACGACATCGCCGATGTGGCGCGGGAACCACAGCTGTACGCCAACGGGTACCTCACGACCGTCGAGCACCAGACCGCAGGGCCGCTGCCGATGGTGACCACACCGCTGACGTTCTCAGCGACCCCGGTCTCGGTGCGCCGGCCGCCGCCCCGCCTCGACGAGCACCACCACGAGATCCTGCGCGAGGCGGCCGGCAGCCTGCCGCTGGACACCACGTGCGGCTGAGCCGCACCACCAGATTGCGGCAGCTCATCAACCAAGGAGCCTGAGTGGACGACACGGTGCTGGCGACGCGCAGCGATCCGGCGAGCGACGAACACCGGCACAACCACGCGTTCCACGCGGGGTTGAGCGGCGAGCTGCGTGCCCGGCTGGCGGCCGCCGCGGACGGCGGCGGCGCGCGGGCGCGGGAGCGCCACGTCGGCCGCGGGAAGCTGCTGCCGCGCGACCGGGTTTCCGGGCTGCTCGACCGGGGCAGCCCGTTCCTCGAGCTGTCCGCCCTCGCCGCGAACGGCATGTACGACGACGAGGCCCCGGCGGCGGGCCTGATCGCCGGGGTCGGCCGGGTCTCCGGCCGGGAATGTCTTGTCGTGGCCAACGATGCCACGGTCAAAGGCGGCACCTACTACCCGATGACGGTCAAGAAGCACCTGCGCGCGCAGGAGATCGCGTTGGACAACCGGCTACCGTGCATCTACCTGGTCGATTCGGGTGGGGCGTTCCTGCCCCGGCAGGACGAGGTGTTCCCCGACCGCGACCACTTCGGCCGGATCTTCTTCAACCAGGCGAGGATGAGCGCCCGCGGGATCCCGCAGATCGCGGCCGTGCTCGGCTCGTGCACCGCCGGCGGCGCCTACGTGCCGGCGATGGCCGACGAAACGGTGATCGTCCGCGACCAGGGCACGATCTTTCTCGGCGGTCCGCCGCTGGTCAAGGCCGCCACCGGCGAGGTGGTCAGCGCGGAGGAACTGGGCGGCGGCCTGCTGCACAGCCGCACCTCCGGGGTGACCGACCACCTCGCCGAGGACGACGGGCACGCGCTGCGCATCATCCGGCGAATCGTGACCACACTAGGCCCACGTACGCCGCGACCGTGGGAGGTCACGGCGGCCGAAGACCCGGCGGTCGACCCGGCGGGGCTGTACGGCGCCCTGCCCGCCGACCCGCGCACGCCGTTCGACGTGCGTGAGGTCATCGCCCGGCTGGTCGACGGCAGCCGGTTTGCCGAGTTCAAGGCCGAATACGGCGCGACGCTGGTCACCGGCTTCGCCCGGCTGCACGGCCACCCGGTCGGCATCGTGGCCAACAACGGCGTGCTCTTCAGCGAGTCGGCGCTCAAGGGCGCGCACTTCATCGAGCTGTGCGACCAGCGCTCCATACCGCTGGTGTTCCTGCAGAACATCACCGGCTTCATGGTCGGCCGGCAGTACGAGGCCGGCGGTATCGCGAAGCACGGCGCCAAGATGGTCGTCGCGGTCGCCTGCGCCAGGGTGCCCAAACTGACCGTCGTCATCGGCGGCTCCCACGGCGCCGGCAACTATTCGATGTGCGGCCGTGCCTACTCGCCGCGGTTCCTGTGGATGTGGCCGAACGCCCGGATCTCCGTCATGGGCGGCGAGCAGGCCGCCGCCGTCCTCGCCACCGTACGCCGGGAGCAGCGTGGCGAGGCGTGGACCGAGGCCGAGGAGGAGGCGTTCAAGGCGCCGATCCGCCAGCAGTACGAGCAGCAGGGCAACCCCTACTACGCGACTGCGCGGCTGTGGGACGACGGGATCATCGACCCGCTCGACACCCGATCGGTGCTCGGGCTCGCGCTGTCAGCGTGTGCCAACGCGGCACTGGAGCCAGTCTCTTACGGCGTATTCCGGATGTAGGGAGGTCCGTCCATGTTCGACACCGTCCTGGTCGCCAACCGCGGCGAGATCGCCGTCCGGATCATTCGGACGCTGCGCCGGCTGGGCATCCGGTCCGTGGCCGTCTACAGCGACGCCGATGCGGGCGCGCGCCACGTCCGCGACGCCGATGTCGCGTACCGCATCGGCCCGACGCCCCCGCGCGACAGCTACCTGCACATCGGACGGGTGCTCGACGCGGCGCGGTCCGGTGGCGCCCAAGCCGTCCACCCGGGCTATGGCTTCCTGTCGGAGAACGCCGACTTCGCGGCCGCCTGCGAGACCGCCGGGCTGGTGTTCATCGGCCCGGCACCGGAGGCGATCCGGATCATGGGCGACAAGGTCCGCGCGAAGCAGGTCGTGACCGCCGCCGGCGTGCCCGTCGTGCCCGGCCGGACCGACGCCGCCATGACCGACGACGACCTGATCGCGGCTGCCGCCGAGATCGGCTACCCGGTGCTGGTCAAACCGGCCGCGGGCGGCGGCGGCAAGGGGATGCGCCGGGTGGAGCACCCTGCCGACCTACCCGATGCCCTTGCCGCGGCGCGCCGTGAGGCGGCCGGGTCGTTCGGCGACGACACCCTCTTCGTCGAACGGTACGTGACCGCGCCACGACACATCGAGGTGCAGGTACTCGCCGACGCCCACGGCGGCGTCATCCACCTCGGCGAGCGCGAGTGCAGCCTGCAGCGCCGCCACCAGAAGGTGGTCGAGGAGGCGCCGTCCCCCCTGCTCGACGCCGCCACACGCGCCCGGATCGGGGCCGGCGCCGCCGACGTGGCGCGCGCGGTGGGCTACACCGGCGCCGGCACGGTCGAGTTCATCGCCTCCGCCGACCAGCCCGACACGTTCTTCTTCATCGAGATGAACACCCGGCTGCAGGTCGAACACCCGGTCACCGAGATGGTCACCGGGCTCGACCTGGTCGAGTGGCAACTGCGCATCGCCGCCGGCGAACCCCTCGCCCTCACCCAGGCCGACGTGCGCCACAACGGGCACGCCATCGAGGCTCGGGTCTACGCGGAGGACCCGGCCCGTGGCTTCCTCCCGACCGGAGGCCGTGCCCGGGCCGTCCACGAACCCATCGGCCCCGGCATCCGCGTCGACAGCTCGCTGGACGTCGGAACGATCGTGGGCACCGCATACGACCCGATGCTGGCCAAGGTGATCGCCTGGGGACCCGACCGGCCGACCGCGCTCGCCCGGCTCGGCCACGCCCTCGCCGACACCGCCGTGCTCGGCGTGGGTACCAACGTCGCCTTCCTGCGCCGGCTGCTCGCCCATCCCGCCGTCGTCGCCGGCGAACTCGACACCGGCCTCATCGAGCGCACGCTCGACGACCTGGCCGAGTCCGGGCCACCCGACCTGGCGCTGATCGCCTTCGCGATGGCCCGCACCGCCGCCGGGCAACCGGCCGGTCCCGTCCGTGATCCCTGGGACGCGCTCACCGGCTTCCGCCTATCCGCGCCACCGACCGTACAGTGGACGGCCGAGTGCCACGGGGAACCGGTGTCCGTCGTCGTCTCCGGGTCAAGCGTCTTGGTGGGCGACCGCCCGTACGAGGCGAGCGCCGTCCCGGTCGACGACGGCATGCTGCTGACCGTCGACGGCCGTACCTGCACCGTGCGCGTCGCCACCGACGGGCCAACCACCTGGGTCGCTGTCGACGGCGGCGCCTGGCCGATCCGGGAGGCCCGTGCCCGCAGCGTCCGCACCGACGTCACGGCGCACGACGGCGAGGTCACCAGCCCCATGCCCGGCACCGTCGTCTCCGTCACCGCGACCACAGGCGGCGCGGTCACCACCGGCGACATCCTGCTCGTGGTCGAGGCGATGAAGATGGAACACGTACTCCGCGCCCCGATCGACGGCACCGCCACCGTCCACGTCCGCGCCGGCGACCAGGTCACACTCGACCAGCGCCTGGCAACCATCCACTCAGGACAGCGATGAACACGACTCCTGTGCAACCCCTGCCCGGCCTCCCGACCCGGGTCACCGTCTACGAGGTCGGCCCGCGCGACGGCCTCCAGAGCGAGTCCACCGTCCTGCCCGTCGAGCAGAAGGCCGAGTTCGTCCGTCGCCTCGTCGCCGCCGGCCTGACCGCCGTCGAGCTGACCAGCTTCGTATCGCCGTCCTGGATTCCGCAGCTCGCCGACGCCGAACAGCTGATGGCCCTGCTCGGCCCGCTGCCCGGGCGGCATCCGGTCCTCGTCCCCAACCAACGCGGGCTCGAACGGGCCCTTGCCGCCGGTGCCCGCGAGGTCGCCGTGTTCATCAGCGCCACCGAGTCGTTCGCCCGGCGCAACCTCAACCGCACGGTCGCCGAGTCGCTCGCCATGGTCGCACCCGTCGTCGCCGGCGCCACCGCCGCCGGCGTGCCCGTCCGCGGCTACGTCTCGATGTGCTTCGGTGACCCCTGGGAGGGCCACGTGCCCACCGCCCAGGCCGCCGACGTCGTGCTCGCGCTCGCCGAACTGGGCTGCGCCGAGATCTCGCTCGGGGACACCATCGGCGTGGCGACGCCCGGCAGCGTCGCCACCCTCTTGTCGACGCTGGACGCCCGCGGGCTCCCCGCCGACCGCATCGCCGTGCACTTTCACGACACCTACGGACAGGCCCTCGCCAACACCCTGCTCGCCCTCCAGCACGGTGTCACGACCGTCGACGCCTCTGCCGGCGGCCTCGGCGGCTGCCCCTACGCCGGCTCCGCCACCGGCAATCTCGCCACCGAGGACCTCGTCTGGCAGCTGCACGGCCTCGGCATCGACACCGGCATCGACCTCGAGGCCCTCGTCCGCCTCAGTCTCTGGATGGCCGGCCTGCTCGGTCGCCCCAGCCCTTCCCGCACGCTCACCGCGCTGGCCGCACGGATCGCTGAGCCGGCGTAGCCAGCCGCCGAAGTCGTCGACCGAGCCGACGACATCGGGGCCCCGCCGGCGCCGTCCTGACGCTCCAGGCTCGCGGCCGCGAGCGTCGGGACGGCGTCGGGACCGGGGTCAGTCGATGGTCTGCGTCTGCCGTTGCGGCTGCGGGGCAGACACTGCCGCGGGCTTGGACTTCACCAGCCACAGGCCGGTGCCGACGGCGGTGAGCAGGCAGGCGGCCCCGGCAGCGAGGAACGCGCTGTTGAGGCCGGCCTCGAAGGACGCGCCGCTGGACTCCCGGGCGGTGACGATGGCACCGAGCACCGCCACGCCGAGCACGGCCCCGATCTGCCGTGAGGTGCTGCTGATGCCCGACGCGAGACCGCCCTCCTGCGGGTTGACCGACTGGATGGCCGCACCGGTCAGCGGCGACATGGTCAGGGCGAAGCCGGCGCCGATGATCGTCAGTCGCCACCAGACGTTCACGTAGCCGGTGTCCGCGTGCACGACGCCCAGGGTCAGCAGCCCCAGCCCGGCCAGCACCAGGCCGCTGGTGACCACGACCCGGAAGCCGTACTTGGCCGCCAGCCGGCCCGCGTACGGGCTGACGATCGCCATGCCGAGCGAGGTGGGCAGGGTCTCCAGGCCGGCCACCAGAACCGAGGCGCCCTGCACGGTGACGAAGAACTGCGAGAAGAAGAAGACCGAGCCCATGAGCGCGAAGCCGACCATGACCATGGCTGAGTTGGACACCGTGAACAATGCGTTCCGGAACAGCCGCAGCGGCAACATCGGCGCCGGCCTACGTCCTTCGACCACGAGGAACGCGATGGTGATCACGACCGCGGCGGCGAAGCTGCCCAGGATGATCCCTGAGGTCCAGCCCTTGGCACCGCCTTCGATCAGCCCGTAGGTCAGCGCCCCGACACCCAGGATGGAAAGGATCGTTCCGGGGACGTCGATGGCCGGGGCGTTGGTGTTGCGGGACTCGCCCAGGGTGGGCAGGGCCGCCAGCACCAGCGCCACGCCGATGGGCACGTTGACCAGGAAGATGGCGCGCCAGTCGAAGGCGTCCACCAGGATGCCGCCGGCCAGCGGTCCGGCCGCCAGGCCGATTCCGCTGATGCCGGCCCACAGGCCGATCGCCTTGACCCGCTCCTGCGGCACGGGATAGGCGGCGGCGAGCAGGGCCAGCGAGCCCGGGCTCAGGGCCGCGGCGCCGATGCCCTGCAGCACGCGCCCGGTGATCAGCCAGCCGAGCGAGGGCGCGAGGGCGCACACCACCGACGCAAGGGTGAACACGACCACGCCGGACAGATAGATCCGCTTGCGGCCGAAGCGGTCGGCGAAGACGCCGCCGGACAGCAACAGCATCGCGACCAGCAGGACGTACGCGTCCACGATCCATTGCAGTCCGAACAGATCGGTGTGCAGTCGATTCCGCATGTCGGGAAGCGCCGCACCCACGATGGTGCTGTCGAGCAGCACCATGAACTGCCCGATGCAGGCCATGGCGAGCACGACCGATCGGTTTGGTCGAGCTTCTACGGACACAGCTAACCCCTTCGAGCATTTCTGAGATCGATGATTCCCGCGATCAGCGGAGCTGAGGTTCCAGCCGCGCGGCATTGACGCGGGTTGTCGGCCGGGCGCTTGCGGGAAGCGGGCAGCCCGACGAGAGCTGCGTCGAGGCAGTACCTGCCTCACCGTGAGCAGCTGCGACTGAGGGAGGCGGTTGCGGGCCCGCCCCAAACGCCCTATGTGATCGGATTGGCCGTGCCGGCGGCGAAATCGACGTATGCGCTCGCCGATCCAGGGCAGGTTCTAGTAGCGCCCCTCGACCGTGCCGGGGCGGATCTGCGGCCACTCGTCGAGCAGCAGCGCTTCGTGGGAGGCGAACACTCCGATCTCTCCAGGTAGGAGAGGATCTTCATGGGTGTTCGCAGGCCGTCAGTGCACGGCGGTGGGTGTGGATTCGTTCTCGCCCAGGCGCAGGACGACGTCGAGCAGGCCCGGGAACTGGGTGCTGAGCTCGTCGGCGCGCAGCCAGATGCGACGGCATCGGCCGTCGACGGCCATCCTGACCACGCCTGCCTCACGCAGGATGCGCCAGTGATTGGTCAGCGTCGACTTCGGCACGTCCAGGTCGGCGTCCGAACAGATCATCCCGGGGCTGGCGACGACGCGCGACACCAGCTCCAGACGCACCGGATCACCAAGCGCATACAGCACCGACGCGAGGGACAGTTGCTCGGTTGCCGGCTCGGGCAGCGGTCTCATTCGATGACCGTAGCACATAATTCGATCGTTCGGGACTTTCGAACAATCATCTTCTCTCGGGGCGCCGAGCGGTGGCTAGACTGACGTCGGGTCCCGTCCTGGCCGCGACAACGAGCGGTCCACGACGGGTGGACAGGTGCCCACCGAGCCGCTATCGTTCGGCCCACACGTGAATACTCGCCGTTTATGCCGGGCGGGAGAGTGCCGACGTCGCTGATGCCGGCCGCCGTAGGAGCAACTTCTCCCCAGAATCTCTCAGGCCCAGTTACCGCTCGGACAGGCGACTCTGGAAAGTCGGGAACTTCCCGCGCCGAAGGTGTAAACCGTCCCAGTGGCGGTGAAGCTCTCAGGCAAAGATGACAGAGCGGGGAGGCAGACCTGTCCCAGGCCTCGGTCTGGGTCGAGAGGAGCCTCCCGTCGTGACCCGCAGCATCGACACACCGGGCCGCCCGGCCGTCGCTCGCGCCTTCCCGCAGCGGCCCGGCACAGCGCGGATCAGCCCATCGATCGGGCGGATTCCCCACCCGGCGGCGCCCCGGCCTTGACGCGGTGACCGTCCGAGCCCGCAGACCGCCCTCGGATCGGTTCTCGGGGCGGCGCCTCGTGAGAACGCGGGCCTGGAAACGCAGCGGCAGCCGCCGACCTGCGGCCACACCACCGATCACGAGTGGTTCGCTCGCCCCTGACAACTCAACATCACGCCGTTCCAACCGAGGCGGGAGAGCCCTCGCCCATCCATGGCGAGGCGCCGAAGGAGCAACACTCCCCAGAATCTCTCAGGCCCAGCTACCGCTCCGGTGAGGCGACTCTGGAAAGCCAGGACGTCACGTCCTGCACCCAAGGTGCAAACCACCCGGACCGGTGGTGAAGCTCTCAGGTACCGATGACAGAGCGGGGAGGTCACCCGTCCACGGCGCCGTGCCACGGTGCCCCCAACAGGGAGCCTCCCTCCATGACCTCTCCCATCCCCTCTGCCCACGGCGAGTTCGCCGCCCGCCACATCGGCATCAGTGACGCGGACCGGGCCAAGATGCTGGCGGAAGTCGGCTACCGGACCCTGACCGAGCTCATCGACGACGCCGTGCCGAGCGGCATCCGCAACACCTGCGACCTGAACCTGCCCGCGGCGGCCACCGAGGCCGAGGCACGGTCCGAACTGCTCGAGCTCGCGGACCGGAACACCGTGGCCGTCCCCATGATCGGCCTCGGCTACCACCCGGCCATCACGCCCGCGGTGATCCGGCGCAACGTGCTGGAGGATCCGGCGTGGTACACCGCCTACACGCCGTACCAGCCGGAGATCAGCCAGGGCCGGCTCGAGGCGCTGCTCAACTTTCAGACCGTGATCGGCGACCTCACCGGGCTGCCGACCGCCAACGCGTCGCTGCTCGACGAAGGCACGGCGGTCGCCGAGGCCGTCACGGTCATGCGCCGCGTCGCCGGCAAGCAGGGCTCCGCCCGGGTCCTGGTCGACCGGGACACCTTGCCGCAGACCCTGGATGTCCTGCGTACCCGTGCCGAAGCGGTCGGCATCGAGGTCGTGGACATCGACCCCGGCGAACCGCTGCCGGAGGACGACTTCTTCGGCGTGGTGCTGTCCTACCCCGGCTGCTCGGGCGCGGTCCGCGACCTTCGCGAGGTGACCGCCGCGGCACAAGCGCGCGGAGCACTGGTCACCGTGACCGCCGACCTGCTGGCGCTCACCCTGCTCATGCCACCGGGCGAGTACGGCGCGGACATCGTCGTCGGATCTTCCCAGCGCTTCGGCGTCCCCCTGTTCTACGGCGGACCGCACGCGGGCTACATCGCGGTCCGCGCCGGGCTCGAACGTCACCTGCCCGGCCGGCTCGTGGGCGTGTCCGTGGACGACGCCGGCCGGCCCGCGTACCGCCTCGCCCTGCAGACCCGCGAGCAGCACATCCGGCGCGACCGGGCGACCAGCAACATCTGCACGGCGCAGGTGCTGCTCGCCGTGGTCGCGTCGATGTACGCCGTCTATCACGGCCCCGACGGCCTGACCGGGATCGCCCGTCGGACGCACCAGCACGCCGCCCGCATCGCCGCCGGCCTGCGGGCCGGTGGCGTCACGGTGGTACACCAGGCGTTCTTCGACACCCTGCTGGTGCGGGTCCCCGGCCGCGCCGAGGAGATCGTCGCGGCCGCACACGGTGAGGGGCTGCGGCTGCGGCAGGTGGACGGCGACCACGTCGGTGTCTCCTGCTCCGAGGTCACCACGCCGGAGCACGTCGGCCTCGTGCTCGGGGCCTTCGGCTGCGCCGGTGACCGCCCGAACGGGCCGCCGGCGGACGCATCGACGGCGCTTCCGCCGGCACTGCGCCGGACCTCCCCCTTCCTCACCCACCCGGTCTTCCACCAGCATCGATCCGAAACCGCGATGCTGCGGTACCTGCGCAGGCTCTCCGACCGCGACTTCGCGCTGGACCGCGGCATGATCCCGCTCGGGTCCTGCACCATGAAGCTCAACGCGACCACCGAGATGGAGCCCGTCAGCTGGCCCGCCTTCGCGGACCTACACCCGTTCGCACCCGCCGCGGACGCGGCCGGGTACGCGGCCCTGATCGAGCAGGTCGAGGCGTGGCTGGCCGAGGTCACCGGCTATGCGAAGGTCTCCATCCAGCCCAACGCCGGATCGCAGGGCGAACTCGCGGGCCTGCTGGCGATCCGGGCCTATCACCGCGGCAACGGCCAGGCCGACCGCGATGTGTGCCTGATCCCGGCCAGCGCGCACGGCACCAACGCCGCCTCCGCCGTCATGGCCGGGATGCGCGTCGTCGTGGTGGCGTCCCTGCCCGACGGCACGGTCGACCTCGGCGACCTCGAAGCCAAGTGCGCGCAGCACTCCGCCAGCCTGGCCGCGATCATGGTCACCTACCCCTCGACGCACGGCGTCTACGAGGAGAGCATCACCCGGCTGTGCGAGCTCGTGCACGAGCACGGCGGCCAGGTCTACATCGACGGCGCCAACCTCAACGCGCTGCTCGGGGTCGCCAAGCCGGGCGAGTTCGGCGGCGACGTGTCGCACCTCAACCTGCACAAGACGTTTTGCATCCCGCACGGCGGCGGCGGGCCGGGCGTCGGCCCGGTCGCGGTGGCCGAACACCTGGTCCCGTACCTGCCCACCCACCCGCTGCACCCCGACGCCGGGCGGCGCGCGGGGACCGGCGCGGTGAGCGCCGCTCCGTTCGGCAGCGCCGGCATCCTGCCGATCCCGTGGGCGTACATCCGGATGATGGGCGCGAACGGGCTGGCCGAAGCCACCCGTACCGCGGTGCTGAGCGCCAACTACGTGGCCCGCCGGCTCGCACCGTACTTCCCGGTCCTGTACGCGGGGGCCGCGGGACTGGTCGCGCACGAGTGCATCCTCGACGTCCGCCCGATCACCGCCGCCACGGGGGTGACGGTCGACGACATCGCCAAGCGCCTCATCGACTACGGCTTCCACGCCCCCACGATGAGCTTCCCGGTCGCCGGGACGCTGATGGTCGAGCCGACGGAGAGCGAGGACCTCGGGGAGCTGGATCGCTTCTGCGCGGCGATGATCGCGATCCGCGCCGAGATCGACCAGGTGGCCAAGGGCGTCTGGAGCCTGCAGGACAGCCCGCTGCGACGGGCACCGCACACCGCGGCCGCGATCACCGGCGAGTGGACCCGGGCCTACTCGCGCGAGCTGGCCGTCTTCCCCGCCGGCGTCACCCCCGACAAGTACTGGCCGCCGGTCGGCCGGATCGACCAGGCACACGGCGACCGGAATCTGGTCTGCACCTGCCCGCCCATCGAGTCGTACGAGTCGTGACCCCGAGCGGTCACGAGCTGAGAGGTATCCCCATGTCGAAGAAGACCCCCTTGCACGACATCCACGTCGAGCTCGGCGCATCGTTCACCGACTTCGCCGGCTGGTCCATGCCGTTGCGGTACACGTCCGAGCTGGCCGAGCACCACGCCGTGCGCACCAGCGCCGGAATCTTCGATCTCACCCACATGGGCGAGATCGAACTGTCCGGTCCAGAGGCGGGCCGGGCTCTCGACCACGCCCTGGTCGGCGAGCCGTCGAAGATCGCCGTCGGCCGCGCCCGCTACTCCATGCTGGTCCACGAGACCGGCGGCGTGCTCGACGACCTCGTCGTCTACCGGCTGGCCGAAGACCGGTACCTGATCGTCGCCAACGCCAGCAACGCGGCGGTCGTGTGCGCCTGCCTGCGTGACCGGATCGACGGCTACACCGCCACGATCCGGGACGCGTCCGGCGAGTGGGCGCTGCTGGCGGTCCAGGGCCCCAACTCCGCCGCGATCATCGGCGAACTCGCCGATGTCGACGTTGCCTCCCTGAAGTACTACGCGGTCGACCCGGCGCTGCTGGCGGAGCGCGACGTGCTCCTCGCGCGCACCGGCTACACCGGCGAGGACGGCTTCGAGGTCTACTGCAGCCCGCAGGACGCCCCTGCCCTCTGGCGGGCGATCAGCGCGGCAGGCGCCCGGCATGCGCTGGTCCCGTGCGGCCTGGCCTGCCGTGACACGTTGCGCCTCGAGGCCGGCATGCCGTTGTACGGCCAGGAGCTCACCATTCGCACCACCCCGTTCGAGGCGGGGCTGGGCCGGGTCGTGACCTTCGGCAAGCCGGGCGGGTTCGTCGGCGAGGCCGCCCTGGCCGCGCGGCGCGACGAGGGCCCGGCCCGCGTCCTGGTCGGGCTGGCCTCCACCGGGCGACGCGCTCCGCGCACCGGCTATGCCGTGCTCGACCCGGACACCGGCGAACGCATCGGCGAGATCACCTCGGGCGCCCTGTCGCCGACCCTCGGCCACCCCGTGGCGATGGCCTACCTTCCGGCCGACCGCACTGAACCCGGCACACGGGTGCTCGTCGACATCCGGGGCAGCCAACAGCAGGCCACCGTCGTCCAGCTGCCCTTCTACCGCCGCCAAGCCTGACCCACGCTGAGAGAAGAGAGCACATCGTGAGCCTGCCCGCAGACCTTCAGTACACCCGCGACCATGAGTGGCTCGCGACCGGCGGCGACCTGTCGACCGTCGGCATCACCGCCCACGCCGCCGACGCGCTCGGCGACATCGTCTTCCTCAGCGTGCCCGCCGTCGGCGAGACGATCAGGGCCGGCGAACCGTGCGGAGAGATCGAGTCGACCAAGTCCGTCAGCGATCTGGTCGCCCCCGCGGACGGCGAGGTCGTCGAGATCAACGACGCCGCGGTCGCCGACCCCGCCGTCATCAACGCCGACCCGTTCGGAGCCGGCTGGCTGTTCCGCATGCGGATCGCCGGCACGCCGGACCTGCTCGACGCCGCCGCCTACGCGGCACTCACCGAAGGAGCCTGACCATGGCCGTGCTGGACCGCCGGCTCGCCGACGTCGACCCCGAGGTGTACACCGCCGTACGGGCCGAGCTGGGTCGTCAGCAGAGCACGCTGGAGATGATCGCGAGCGAGAACTTCGCACCGGTCGCGGTGATGGAGGCGCAGGGCTCCGTGCTGACCAACAAGTACGCCGAGGGCTACCCGGGCCGGCGCTACTACGGCGGCTGCGAGCACGTCGACGTGACCGAACGCCTCGCCATCGAGCGGGTGAAGAGCCTGTTCGGTGCCGGGTTCGCCAACGTGCAGCCGCACTCGGGCGCCCAGGCGAACGCCGCCGCGATGATGGCGCTGCTCGAACCGGGCGACACCATCCTGGGCCTGGACCTGGCGCACGGCGGTCACCTCACCCACGGCATGCGGATCAACTTCTCCGGCAAGCTCTACAAGGTCGTGGCCTACCACGTGTCCGCGCAGGACAACCGGGTCGACCTGGCCGAGGTGCAGCGGCTCGCCGAGGAGCACCGGCCACGGCTCATCGTCGCGGGCTGGTCGGCCTACCCCCGGCAGCTGGACTTCGCCGGCTTCCGGCGGATCGCGGACCAGGTCGGCGCGTACCTGATGGTGGACATGGCGCACTTCGCCGGACTCGTCGCCGCCGGGCTGCACCCGAACCCGCTGCCGGACGCCGACGTGGTCACCACGACCACGCACAAGACGCTCGGCGGCCCGCGCGGCGGGGTGATCCTGACCAACCGCGAGGACGTGGCGAAGAAGGTCAACAGCGCCGTGTTCCCCGGCCAGCAGGGCGGCCCGCTGGAGCACGTGATCGCGGCCAAGGCGGTCGCGTTCAAGCTCGCCGCCGAGCCGGCGTTCCGCGAGCGTCAGGAACGCACCCTCGCCGGCGCCCGGCTCCTGGCGGACCGGCTGAGTGCACCCGATGTCGCGGAAGCGGGTGTGTCCGTGGTGTCGGGCGGCACCGACGTCCACCTGGTGCTGGTCGACCTTCGCGAGTCGCAGCTCGACGGCAAGCAGGCCGAGGACCGCCTGCACGACATCGGCATCACCGTGAACCGCAACGCCGTACCGTTCGACCCCCGGCCGCCGATGGTGACCTCGGGGCTGCGCATCGGCACGCCGGCCCTGGCCAGCCGCGGCTTCGCGAGCACGGCCTTCGCGGAGGTCGCCGAGATCATCGCGACGGCCCTCAAGCCCGGGTACGACGAAGGCGTCGCCGCCGAGCTGCGCACACGCGTGGCAACGCTCGCCCGCACCCACCTGTTGTACCCGGAGCTGTGATGGCGCCTGACGGCCGCAAACTGCTGCGTCTGGAGGTCCGAAACGCCCAGACGCCCGTCGAGCGCAAGCCGGAGTGGATCAAGACCCGGCTGAGGATGGGCCCGCAGTACGCGCAGTTGCACGGCCTGGTCAAGCGCGAGGGCCTGCACACGGTATGCCAGGAGGCGGGCTGCCCGAACATCTACGAGTGCTGGGAGGACCGCGAGGCCACCTTCCTCATCGGCGGCGACCAGTGCACCCGGCGCTGCGACTTCTGCCAGATCGACACCGGCAGGCCGCAGCCCCTCGACCACGACGAGCCGCGCCGCGTCGCCGAGTCCGTGGCAGTGATGGGGCTGCGGTACGCCACCGTCACCGGCGTGGCCCGCGACGACCTGCCCGACGGTGGCGCCTGGTTGTACGCCGAGACGGTCCGTCAGATCCATGCGCTGAATCCGGACACCGGCGTGGAGAACCTCGTCCCGGACTTCAACGGCGTCGCCGAGTTGCTGACCCAGGTGTTCGAGTCCCGCCCGGAGGTGTTGGCGCACAACGTGGAGACGGTGCCGCGGATCTTCAAACGCATCCGTCCCGCGTTCCGCTACGAACGCTCGCTCGGCGTCCTCAGCGCGGCGCGGGAGTTCGGGCTGGTCACCAAGTCGAACCTGATCCTGGGCCTGGGCGAGACCCGCAGCGAGGTCTCGAGCGCGTTGCGGGACCTGCACGACGCGGGGTGCGATCTGGTCACCATCACCCAGTACCTGCGCCCGTCGGCGCGGCACCACCCGGTGGTCCGCTGGGTCAAGCCCGAGGAGTTCGTCGAGCTCCAGGAGGAGGCCGAGCGGATCGGCTTCGCGGGAGTGATGTCCGGCCCCTGGTCCGCTCCTCCTACCGCGCGGGACGCCTCTACCGGCAAGCGCTCGGCCGCAGGACCCAACCGTTGCGGAGTCGCGTTGCGGAGTCCTGACCGCACACCCGGTACCGGCGGCGCCGCCACGCCGGCCCGGCGGTACCGGGAGGTCTCCAGCCGATCATTGCGTCCGAGTCGTACCGTGCGCTGCGAACGACATGCGGTTGCCCTGCCACGCTTCCCGGGGCACTACGGCGTCCACGTCGGCCTTGACGCCAGCCGCGGCGGCGTTCTCGGCCAGTCGGGCCCGGCTCCGAGTACCCGGGATCGGCACGACGTCGTCGCCCTGTGCCAGCAGCCACGCGAGCGCCATCTGCCCGGGCGTCAGGCCGTGCTCCTCGGCAGACTTCGCCAGCGCCCGCACGAGCTGGAGGTTGGTGCCCAGATGCTCGGCATTGAAGCGCGGGTCGGTGCGACGGAAGTCACCCTCCGGGAACGGGCCGGCCGGCAGGGCACCGGTGAGCAGGCCGCGACCGAGCGGACTGTACGGCACCAGGCCGATCCCCAGGCGGCGCGCGGCCGGCACCACGTCGTCCTCGGGCTCCCGCCAGGCAAGTGACCACTCGAACTGGACCGCTGTGATCGGGTGTACCGAGGCCGCCGCCTCGAGTTGGGCCGGATGCACCTCGGAGACGCCGAGGTGGCGAACCTTCCCGGCGGTGACCAACTCCGCCATGGCTCCGATCGTCTCGCTGACGGGCACGTCCGGATCCACGCGGTGCAGGTAGTAGAGGTCGATGGTGTCGACGCCGAGCCGCTGCAGCGAGGCGTCGCAGTAGCCGCGCACGTGCTCCGGACGGCCGTCGAGGCGTACCCCTTTCTCGTCGCGCACGATGCCGAACTTCGTAGCCAGCACGACCTCGTCGCGGCGGCCGGCGATGGCCTTGCCGACCAGGCGCTCGTTGTGGCCCTGGCCGTAGCTCATCGCCGTGTCGATCATGGTGATGCCCCGGTCGAGGGCGTCGCCGATAACGGCACGCGAGACCTCGTCGTCGGCAGGACCGTATCCCTGGGAGAAGCCCATGCACCCGAGTCCGATGGCGGAGGACAGCAGAGAGCGACCGAGTGTTCGCTGTTGCATGTTGACGAGCTTTCCCGACGCGGTTTGATATGTCCAAGACCGAGTTGCTATGCCATTCATCTGCGATATAGCTAAATGTATGGAGCTTCGTCACCTGACATACTTCGAGGCGGTGGCTCGCCTCGGCGGCTTTACCCGGGCCGCCGAGTCTCTGCACGTCGCCCAGTCGGCGGTGTCCGCTCAGGTGCGGGCGCTGGAGGCGGAACTTGGCGCGGAGTTGTTCACCCGTACCACCCGACGGGTGGCACTCACGGAAGCGGGCGAGCTTTTCCTGGCCCGCTGTCGCCGCGTGCTCGAAGAGCTCGACGGTGCCCGCCGGGACCAGGCCGACCTCGCCGCCGTCCTGTCGGGCCGGGTGGTGCTCGCGGCTACCGCGGTGGTCGGCGCATTCGATCTGCCCGGGGCGTTGTCCCGCTTCCACGCGCGCTATCCGGGTGTCCTGCTGAGCCTGCGCTCCGGCCTCATCGCGGCGCTCCTCGCCGAGTTGGACGCGGGCACGGTCGATCTGGTGATCGGCCCGGTGCACGCCGACCTGCCGAACCGCTTCGCCACGCACCGGATCGCCCGCGAGCAGGTGGTGCTGATCGCCCCGCCCGGGCACCGGCTCGCTCACGGCGGCCCGCTCGCGGTCACCGAACTGCGCGACGAGAGCTTCGTCTGCCTACCGGCCGGCAGCGGACTGCGGGCCATCCTGGACGACGCGGCGCGGACGGCTGGCTTCGAGCCCCGAGTGCCGTTCGAGACGCACACCCCGGCCAGCATCCGCGAGTTGGTCGCCGCCGGGCTCGGGGTAGCACTGGTGGCCCGAACGGTGGCTGCATCGCCCGGACCGGCCGTGTCGGTACGGCAGCTTCAGCCGGCACCGCAACACCCCGACATCGCCGTCATGCACCACCGTGATCACCGGTTGTCGGCGGCAGCGCGAGCCTGCCGCCGACAACTCATCGAACTCGAATGAAGCGTAGAACGCTGGTCCTTGAATCCGAGCGGTCAGCGTCCCGGTTCGCGGTTGCGGGCGATGTAGGCGTCCCATGGCCGGTGATCGAGGCCGGCGATGTCGGCGGACTGGATCTGTGCTTCCGGCTACCGGCCGGTGCCGGCTGACACGGACGAGCCCAGGCGGAACGTGTTGCGGTACGCGATCGGGGAGACGCCGAGCGCCGCCGAAAGGTGCTGGCGCAGCGACGCGCCCGTGCCGAAGCCCGCCGCCGTCGCCACGCGGTCCACGGGGAGGTCGGTCGTCTCCAGCAGGCGGCGCGCGTGCTCGACCCGCTGGTGGGTCAGCCACTGCAGCGGCGTCATGCCCGTCTCATCGCGGAAGCGGCGGCTGAACGTCCGCACGCTCATCCGGCCCCGCGCGGCCAGCGCGGCCAGCGACAGCGGCTCGTGCAGCCGCTCCAGCGCCCAGGCCCGCACCGCGGCGGTGTTCGCCCCGGCCGGCGGCGGGACCGGGCGCTCGACGTACTGGGCCTGACCGCCGTCGCGCCACGGCGGGACGATGCACTGCCGGGCCACCCGGTTGGCGACCTCGCTGCCGTGGTCGCGGCGCACCAGGTGCAGGCACAGGTCCATGCCCGCGGCGACGCCGGCCGCGGTCAGCACGTCGCCGTCGTCCACGAACAGCACGTCCGGGCGCAGCTCCACCGCCGGGAACGTGCGGCGGAACTGCTCGGAACGGACCCAATGCGTGGTCGCCGGGCGGCCGTCGAGCAGGCCGGCGGCGGCCAGCGTGAAGGCCGCCGTGCACAGCGACACGATCCGGGTGCCGGGCCGCAGGGTGCGCAGCGCCGCGGCGAGGCGCTCGGGCAGCCACCCGGGGTCGGATTCGTCCGCGCAGGACAGGAACGGCGGGATCACCACCGTGCCGGCGGTGGCCAGCAGCTCCGGGCCGTGCGCGACGGCCACGGCGAAGTCGGCGGCGGTGGTCACCGGGCCGCCGTCGAGGCTGCAGGTCAGCACCTCGTACAGCGGCTCGCCGCCCGGGCCCTCCACGGTGCCGAAGATGCGCACGGGAATGCTCAGCTCGAACGGGTGCACCCCGTCGAGCGCCAGGACGACCACGCGGTGCCGGGGCGCTGTCATGGCCAGATCCTTCCACATGTTGTCAATCTAGCCACTCGAAGCGCCGATGACCGCACAGCAGGATCGAGCGCATGAAAGCCATCACCCAGGATGTGTTCGGCGGCCCCGAGGTACTGCGGCTGACCGAGATCGACCGGCCCGAGCCCGGGCTGTCACAGGTGCTCGTGCGCGTCCACGCGGCGGCCGTGAACCCGACCGACTTCTGGCACCGGGCGCACGGCGGTCTGCAGCGCCGCATCGTGCCGCTGGGCTGGGACGTGTCCGGCGTGGTCGAGGCGGTCGGGCCCGGCGTCACGCTGTTCGCGCCCGGCGACGAGGTGTTCGGCATGCCGCGGCAGCCGGAGCCGGCCGGGGCCTATGCGGAGTACCTCGTCGCGCCGGCTCGCCACCTCGCCCGCAAGCCGGCCGGGATCTCCCACGCCGAGGCGGCCGCGCTGCCGCTGGTGTCGCTGACGGCCTGGCAGGCGCTCGTCGACGTGGCCCGGCTCGAGCCCGGGCAGCGGGTCCTCGTGCACGCTGCGGCCGGCGGCGTCGGGCACGTCGCGGTACAGATCGCGAAGGCCCTCGGCGCGGAGGTCATCGGCACGGCGCGCGCCGCCAAGCACGGGTTCGTCCGCGAGCTGGGCGCCGACCGGGTCGTGGACCACACCGCCGAGGACTTCGCCGAGGTCGTGTCGGACGTCGACGTCGTGCTGGACACCATCGGCGGGGAGTACGGCCCGCGCTCGCTGCGCACCCTGCGCCCCGGCGGCATCGTCGTGTCGCTCGCCTCGCCGGCCGAGGCCGCGCTGACGCCGGTGGCGCGGGCACAGGGCAAGCGGGCGCTGTTCATGATCGTCGAGGCCGACCAGGCCGGCATGCTCGCGGTCGCGGATCTGGTCGAGCGCGGCCTGCTCCGCGCGACGCTGGACACGGTCCTGCCGCTGGAGGACGCGGCGAAGGCACACGAGCTCGGCGAGCGGCGCACCACCACCGGAAAGATCGTGCTCGCCGTGCGGGCCGACGCATCCGGCGGCCAGGACTGACGATTCCGGCCCGCACGGCCCGCGCGACGGGCCGTGCGGGCCGGTGCGGTAAGGGAGTCAGGACCGCTGCGCGGTGGCGCTGACCTTGTTCGCGGCCGCGTCGGACCTCACCTGTCCATACCGAAGTATGTAGCCGCCAATCGGTCGCGGGAGCTCGCGACTTCAGTGGCCGTGCCCTCCAGTTGGACTTCACCGCCGGCCATCACGACCGCATAGTCTGCGTAGGCGAGTGCTTGTTCGACGTGCTGCTCGACGAGCAGCACCCCCATGTTCCACGAGGCGACAAAGCGTCGGAGCGTGTCCAGGATGCGCGAGACAAGAATGGGGGCGAGTCCGAGCGACAGCTCATCCACGAGCAGAAAGCGTGGCCGAGTCGAGAGCGCCCGGGCTATTGCCAGCATCTGTTGTTCGCCGCCGGACAGAAGATCGCACCTGCGCCTGGCAAGCGGAACAAGCTCGGGAAAGATGTCGAACGGCTCCGCCTGCCATGGCCACGCCAAACGCAGCGTCTCGTGCACGGTGAGCGGACCGATCAACGCGCGGTCATCAGAGACCAGGCTGATCCCGAAGCGTGCGGCACGCCTGAACGAGGGCACACGCGTGACATCGGCCTCGCCAACCCGGACACTCCCCTGGTAGGGCCGCACGAAGCCGGCGATCGTCTGCAACAGCGTCGTCTTGCCACTGCCATTTGGGCCCAGCAGTGCGATCACCTGCCCTGGGCGGACCGACAGTGAGACATGCCGCAGTACGCCAACGCCGTTGTACCCAGCTACGACATCCTCGATGACGAGGCTCGGATCCTCCGACTGCTGCAAAGCATTCACCCCAAGTACGCCTTCCGTACGCGCGGATCCTTACGGATGGCGTCCGGTCCTCCGGTGGCGAGCACCCTGCCGAAGTTGAGCACCGTGACGTCGTTGCTCACGTCGAACACGAAGGACATGTCGTGATCGACCAGCAGCACGGCAACTCCTCGCTCAGCCATCTCGCATATCCGCTGTCCCAACTGTCGCTTCTCCACGCCGTCCAGCCCGCTTCCCGGCTCGTCCAGGATCACCACCGACGGATCAGTCGCCATCGCTCTGGCCACACTGACCAGGCGTCGCTGACCGTGCGCCAGGTCGCTCACCTTTCGATCGATCAGGTCGCCCAGGCCGAACATCTCCGCCGATGACCGCCAACTGGAACTATCCCGCTCGCCGGACCTTCTCGACGCGGCAATGTTCTCTCCGACGGTGAGGTCGTCGAACAGTTCGAGGTGCTGAAAGGACCGAGCGAGGCCCAGTCCCGCCCGCCGATGGGGGGCAATGCCAGCGAGATTTCGGCCATTCAGGCTGATCCTTCCCCCTGCCGGTTTGACGAAACCCGACACCGCATCCACCACACTTGACTTTCCCGCCCCGTTTGGCCCGATCAACGCGTGGACACGGTTTGCCTGCAGCACGAGATCGAAGTCGTCGACCGCAACAACTCCGCCATAGCGGACCGTCAGGCCGCGAACCACCAGGGGATCATCTGCGTGCGGTTCGGTGCTCGAGAGCTTGCCGTCAGTCATGTTTGGCGTGCCTCCACGTCGGGCAACGCGACTGTCCGCTGCCGCCGTCGCCGGCGGAGGACGTCCGCCAGTTGATACGGCAACAGGGAAAGTCCTTCCGGATGAGTAGCAACGATCTGGACCAACCCGAGGCCGGCAACGATCTGGACGATCTGCCCCGTCTTTCCCTCGAAATGGAGGACGTAATCGAGCAGGCCACCCTGCATCATCAGGCCGGCGACAACCGCACCTGAAATCGAGGTGATCCCTCCAAGATAGGCGAAGGCGAAAAGCAGGATCGAGGCGAAGAACGAGAAGGCTCCCCAGCTGAGCTGGATCGAACGGTAGCCCTCAAGACTGCCAGCAACACCCGCCACCAGTGACGAGATGCCAAAGGCAATCATCTTCGTGCGGGCGACCGAGATTCCGGAGGCAGCAGCGCCGCGTTCGTTGGCCCTGACCGCCAGAAACCTCGCGCCGAGACGGCCCGACCGAATCCACACGATGCCCATGGCCACGAGGACGGTTATCGTCAGCACGGCTATCCCGAACTGTTTGGCATCGTTGAGCCCATTCAACCCGAGTGCCCCGATGCGGGCGGGCTCGACCCGCATTCCACTGTCCGCCCCGGTCAATGCACGGCTGGAGAAGAACATGGCATCCATGACAAGTGCCGCCCCGAGGGTGACGATGGCGAGGCTCGTCCCTCGCACCCGCAGTGAAGCGGCACCCATCGCCAACCCCAGGGGGATCGCGGACACTCCGGCGATGACGACAGTGAGTGGGAATGGAATTCCGAATTCGGCCGCACACTTGGCTGCCCAGAACGCACCGAAACCCGCTAAGGAGCACTGCGCGAGCGACACCTGGCCGGCGTATCCGGTCACGACGACGAGCGACATGGCCAAGAGCGCCGAGATGAGCGACTTCGTGGTCGGGTCGGCCAGACTGGCTGGAATGATGGCGTACCAAAGAACGCCCACCAGCAGCGCGACTGCGCCGATCATGACCGGACTTCGCCTGAGTCTGGGCGCCCATGGCAGGCGTTGGCGGTCGAATGTCTCCTTCAGCGCAACGCGCTTTCGGACCAGTAGGGTGGCTGCGATCACCGCGACGAGTGGCAGTGCCGCACCCCATCCGCCCACGTGGGTCGCATTCTCGAGGTCCGTGCTCCGCAACAACAGGACTGACTGGCCGCTTCCGATCAGCAGCGCCGCGACCAGGGTGAGTGCGAACGACTGGAATCCGCCGATAAGAGCCGCCGCGACGGCCGGCGTCAGCGTGTTCAAGTAGCCGAGTGAGGTCGGTCCGACCAGCGACGAAAGCAGTACGCCAGCGACGCCTGCCAGGCCTGAGCCGATCAGCCAGTTCGCGAATTCAACGCGCTGGGTCGAGTGCCCCAGGGCCTCGGTCGCGCGCCGATTCGCAGCGGCAGCGCGCGTGAGCCGGCCGAAGGACGTGAATCGGTAGGTGAGCCACAGTGCCGCAAACAGCGCTGCCGTGATGGCGATGATCCACACTTGATTCCACGGCAGCAGGAAGCGTGGATTCCCGAAGGGCAACTCAAGGGCACCGTAATCGAACAGCGGGGTGGCGGGCGGACTCCGGTCGCCGAAGATGGGTTGGACAGCGGCAGTACCCGCAAGAAGGACTCCGAGGGTTGCCACGACTTTTGCCAGAGGCGGCGCATTCCGTAACGCCCTCATGACGACCATCTGAAAGACCGCACCGATGGCAACGGCGAGCAGAATGGCCAACGCCGCGGACAGCGGCACCGCCAGGCCGGCTTGCTGATGTAGGTAGAGGTGCGTGTATGCGGCCAAGGTCGCCAGCGTCGCCTGCGCGAAGTTCAGGACCCCGGAACTTCGGAAAATCACGATCAGGCCGGCGGCCAGGAGACCATACAGTGCGCCGGTCCCGGTGCCCAGAATCGCAAGTTGCAGGTCAGTGTGCATACGTCAAACCCAAGCGCACGCTCGGCGGGAAGCCCTTCATCACACCACCCGCAGAGAGGACCGCGACAGGGTGGAACTCCATTGGATCCCCATCTTTACTCGGCGGCCAGGGAAGGGGTGATCCGATCAGATCCGGCGACGAGCTTTCCACCCTGCACCTTCTGCAGATAGCCCGCTTGATTGGCGACTGACGTCAAACCAAACGGCGCATTGGAACTCGGCAGTCGCAATTCCGGCAAATCCGGAACCCCTGATATCGGCGTGCTGCGGAGGTATTTGAGGATCGAACTCCTGGTCAGATTTCCAGGACCTATGGCCGCTACCACCGTCTCGAACATGACACCGGCGAGGTAGCCGCTCAGCGCGGAGTCACCGATCGAGGTTGCGTGTCCGGTGGCGGCCAGACCCTCTCGCAGAGCGCTGCCGGTCTTCACGTCCGAAACGGGAGGGAAGTTCGAGGTCAAGTAGACACCGTCGGCGGCGGCACCGGCATCAGCCAGGTCCTTCGGTGTCGTTGCCTGGGAGTAGATGGCGATCTTCGCGGAGTTCCCCAGAGAACGGAGCCCCGCAAGAATGGGAATCGTCGTGCTCGGCACCGTGAAGAGCGCGATGGCATCCGGACGGGCCGCGATGAGTGCGGTCGCGACCGGCGTCATGTCCGGCGCACTCAACGGCACATAAATTGGGGTGAATTTCATTCCTGGCCCCACGATCTTCTGAAAGAGTGGAGCGGTAGCGTGTCCGCTGGCGCTATCCGACAGGGCGACGGCCAAGCTCCGCTTTCCCTGACTCTCGAAGAACCTGGCGATTGTTGCGAACAGGACGAACGGTCCACCCGTGATGCAGTAGCTGCTCGCCGACGACATTTCGCCGCCGGTGATCGGCGTCGGGCAGATGTACGCCATCCCGGCCTGGTCGTACAGGGGTACGCCAACCGATCCGGCGTTGCTGGACAGACCGCCGATGGCCGCCATCACGGACGGGTCGGCGATGACCTTGCGAGCACATTGCTGGTGCGTTGTCGGATTGTTTTGATCGTCACACCGCCGAACTTCGATCGGACGGCCGCCGAGGCCGCCCTTCGCATTCGTCTCATGCGCCCACGCCTCGATTCCGTCGGCGGTCTGCGGGGTCGGCAGAGCGCCAGAATCCTGACTCACAGTCGCGATGACAATCGGTTCACCGGATGGCGGCGACACGGATGGACGCGCGGACGACGACTGCCCCGATCCGGCAGCCTGGGTGCCTCCGCCGCCAGGACTACTGCAGGCGGCCACCGTCAGTGTGCCGACGAGAGCGGCGCACCCTAAAGCACGATACAGCCGATTTTTCATCAATATCGCCACGACTGGACATCTCCTTCGAACGCAACGCTGCGATAGGAATGACCGCCCTCGCTTGCACCGGTTGCGCCCACGCGCCCAGTGCAAGGTCAAGTGCGGAGTCTTGTTCGTATATACGAACGATCGTTCACGATAGCGTCAATGTAGGATGCTGTATCCGTGCTGTCAACAGATCCGGCGCCATGCACGCCCGGGCTGGCACATGGCCACCAGGAGCGCTCGTGGTCGGTGTTGAGGTCGTCACGGTCGAGTCCGATCGCCGCTTCGACGCGCATCCCGGTGACCGCGGGCAGGCCGATCAGCGCGTGGTAGGTCGCGGCCCCGAGCGGGCGCGGCAGCTGCCCGGCGGCGGTGATCAGCGCGCCGATGTCGGCCTCGAAATACAGACTCGGTGTTGCCTGGCGGGCTCGGCCGTGGATCAGCCCGGGTGAGGCCCCGCCGGCCGGCGGGTCCACCGACACCACCGAACCCGCCGTGGACGCCGACCTGACCTACCGCGGTCACGCCGTCGTCGAACAGGCCTTCGCCGACCTCATCGACGGACCCCTCGCCCACCCACCCTCAGGCCGGTTCGCCCCAGATCAGCCAACTGGAAAACGGCCAACCCGACTACTCCCGATCGCCGGCCGACGAGGTGGAGCGAGGCCAGCCGCGCATGGCGAGGGTGATGATCTCGTGCAGACGCACCCGGGGCACGCCGGCGTTGGATTGGTTCGACAGCCCTTCCCAGAGGGTTCTGACCCATTCGGCCAGGATGGCCGCGTCGACATCGGCGCTGAGCCTGCCCGCCTTCTTGTCCTCATCGATGCGTTCAGCGAGCACCGCGGCGAGTGCCCGCTGATGTTCTTCAAGGGTCTTGCGTACGTCGATGGTGTCGGCGCCGCCTTGGATCGCGGCCCTGACAACCAGGCAACTCATCGGCCTGTTCTCGTCGGTGAACTCGTCGGCGGAGTCTCGCAGGATGCGCTCGGCGGCTTCGCGGGCGGTCTCGCTGCGGACGGCTTCGATGTAGATCGCGGTGTAGCGCTGCATGTATCCCTGCACGGCCTCGGCGAACAGGGATTTCTTGTCCCCGAAAGCGGCGTAGAAGCTCGAGGGTGAGATGCCCATCGCTGCGGTGAGGTCCGAAAGTGATGTGCCGTCGTACCCCCGTGCCCAGAACAGCCGGGTCGCGGTCAGGAGCGCGGCATCGCGATCGAAGCCACGTGGTCGTCCTCTCATGCTCACGGCGGCAATTCTAATTGAGTCGCTCCAGAAATCGACCTACCCTGAAATCAGGAGCGTTTACTCCAGAAAGGTGCGTGGACGTGATGGAATCTCGTTCGATCCAACGGGACGGGGTGCAACTGCACGGGCTGTGGCGGCCGGGACAAGGCAGTCCGGTCCTGGTGGTGCCGGGTGTGATGGCCGACGCGGAGTCCTTCGTCCCGGTGGTCGAGGCAATCACGCGTCCCGAGCCGGTGCTGATCCTTGACCGCCGTGGCCGCTCGTCCAGCGGCCCGCTGGGTGAGGGGTACTCGATGGAGACCGAGGTCGCCGACACCGCGGCGTGGATCGGTCATCTCGGCGCCCCGGTGACGCTGGTGGGATGGAGCTACGGTGCCACCATCGCACTGGAAACCGCCGCACGCGATGAACGCATCGAGGGGATCGTCGGATACGAGCCGGTGCTCGGCCCCTTCGGCCGCGACGCCTTGCCCGCCCTGCGAGAAGCGGATCCCGACCGACGCGTGGAGATCATCAACCTCGATGTCTCACGGCTTCCCAAGGAACGCGTCGAGACGTTGCGGACCACGCCCGCCTGGCCGGTCCTGCGACGACTGTCCGAGCCCCTGGCCGAGGAACTGACCGCACTGAACGCCTTCCGCCCGCACGAAAGCTGGGCAGAGGTTGCCGCTGAACTGATTCTGGGCGAGCACAACCGGGGCGTCGAACCCTACGGTCCAGCGTTTGAGCGGGTCGTGGGGCACCTGCCGCGTTCCAGAACCACGATGCTTCCCGGCCAGGGACACCTCGCCCACACCGAAGCCCCCGCCGAACTCGGCCGGCTGATCGGTGAACTCATCGGGTAGGGTCCGGCACTGGGATCGAACCAGTGACCGCCTGTTGTACCTCAACGACTCTAGGTCTGCGCAACGCGCCCGGGCCGACCGGACGCTACGCCGTGGGACGACCTGGCGGGCCAGGCGGCGCCACCATGGGGTGCCGGCGGACCTAGACGCCGGTTCGCCGTCCAGGTCGGGGCAGCCGCACGACCGCCATGGCGGTGAAGCGCAGCCGGCCCTCGTCGGGCGGTTCCGACTCGATGTACCCGGCGCCGCACGCGACGTCGACCGGCCCCCGACGAGCTCCTACAGTTCGGCGTCGTCGAGCCGCGCGCCGTAGCGACGTACCCAGCATCGGCTTCGGCGTCATGCGCCGCCACGGCCGGGCCGGCTCATCGATGAGCGACCCGGCCGCCGCTGAGGTGTCGCCGCATGAGGTGGAAGCCGGCCATCGGATGGTCGCGGCGGAACTCCCGGTGAGCCACCTGCGCCAGGCGGTCTCGCGCATCTGACGTCCGGCCGCCGGGTGCGGCGGGACTGGTCCGGGCGGGCGTACGGTCAGCCGAAGAAGGCGGCCAGGGACCGGGCGACGAGTTCGGGGTCCTCGTCGGCGAGCCAGTGCAGCGCCTTGTCGACGGTGACGATGCCCCGCACGTCGGTCGCCACGTTCGGCAGCGTCGCCTGGAACCACGGCAGTGTGGCGGGTGCGACGAGGCCGAGCAGGGGCGCGGTCACCTTGGCGTAGGTGTCCATGTCCGCGATGTCCTGCTGGAAGGCCTTGTACCAGCCGTTGCCCGCCCGGATGGCGTTGGCGGTGTCGTAGGCGTGGGCGAAGACGGCCCGGTCGCGGTCGGAGACGTTGGACTGGTCGACGAGACCGATGCCGTAGTGCCAGTCGATCAGGTGCCGCGCGCGCCCGGCCAGCAGCTCTTCCGGCAGGCCATCGACCTGGTTGAAGGCCATCCACCACATGTTGACCCCGCCGCCGGGCGGCTGGATCAGGCGCCACTCGTAGAATCCCCGGTCGGGGTGCAGGACGTCCAGCAGCGCCACGCTACGGGTGGCGTCGGGGTGGTTGGCGGCAAAGCTGAACGCCACCATCGCGCCGATGTCGTGGCCCGCGATGTTCACCGACTCGTAGCCCAGCTTGCGCGCCAGTGCATAGATGTCGCGCGCCATGGTCTTCTTGTCGAACCCGCCGAGCGGCCGGGCCAAGCCGCCCATGCCGCGAAGATCGGGCACGACGACCCGGTACCGTTCCGCGAGGATCGGCATGACCTTGCGGTAGGTCCACCACGTCGCGGGCCAGCCCGGCAGCAGGAACACCGGTTCGCCCTGGCCGCCGGAGACGTAGTGCAGCCGCGTGCCGTTCACATCGGCGTAGAAGCTGCCGAACCCGCCGGCCAACGACCCGGCCAGCTCCGCATCGCTGGGCACCGGTGCCCGGCCCGCCGCCGAGTCGACGCCCGGGAGCCCGGCGTTGACCAGCGCCGCCGCGCCGAGTCCGGCGGCAAGCGCCCGCCTGCGATTCATGGGCATGTCTCTTCTCCATCTGTTTGGCGTACTTCGCTCGCCGCTACGACGAACCGCCGCACACGAAGGTGACAACACGGCCACGTGACCTGAGGCACGACGCGTACACGCCCGTTGAAGGTTGGCGCTCGCGCACCGGCACGACCGACCGGGTGATCCGGCGACGCCGCAGGCGCGGCGGCGAGAAGGTCCCACTGCGTCCACCTCGTCGACCGCGGTCGAGACCGGGGCCCGTCGAGCGGGGTTTGTCCCGGGTGGTCCGGCCGCGAAGCGCGACACCCGCGGCGGCCGACCGCCATCGTCCGTCACATATTCCATGCGATGACATCGGCGTTTGCTGATGTTACGGGTACAATTGTTGGCACCGTGTGGTTGGCCGGGCTACGCAGGCTGAACCGTGGTTCACCGGGCCAGCGGTGCGGGGGCGGACCGTCACCGCTGTCCGGACGCGCTGCCGTGTGGTGGGTGAATGGGGATGTGCCGTGGCGCGATGGAAGCCGTTGCCCGAGGGGCTTGACCCCCAGGCGCGGCAGCTTGCCGTCCGGCTGCGTGAGCTCAGGGACAAGATCGGGATCTCCACAGCGACGCTGGCCAGAAAGACGCCCTACAGCCGCTCGTCCTGGGAGCGCTACTTCAACGGCACGACCCGCCCGCCACGGTCCGCGGTGGAGGCGTTGGGCCGCCTGTCGGACGCCGATCTCCCCCATGTGCTGGCGCTGTGGGAGCTGGCCGATCGGTGTGACCCGCCGGCCCCACTGCCGCAGGACGGGCCCGGCCCGGCGCCCGCAGCGGCGCCCGTCGTAGGGCGGCGGCGACGGCGGTGGCCGGCACTCGCGGCGGCCGCCGGCCTGGCCGTGATCGCCGTGGCGGGCACGGTCGTGTGGCTGCTCCTTCCGCGCGGGTCGACGCCGTCACGACCGGCCGCCGATACCGCGCCGACCGGCTACGACTGCACGTACGCCACGCATGACGGGCGCCTCTACGGCGGTCACAGCGACACCTCCGACCGGCTGGTCGCGCTCAACGGCGGCAGTCAGGACGTCGTCGAGGTACAGTGCCTGCTCAAACACCACGGACTCGACCCCGGCCGCATCGACGGGCTGTTCGGCAAGCAGACCGAGCAGGCCGTCGAGGACCTCCAGCGCGCCAACGGCCTGGTCGTCGACGGGATCGTGGGGCCGCAGACCTGGGTTCTGCTCCGCGCGTGACCGGACCGTGGCGACCGCTGGACGGCACGCTCGCGCCCGAGGTCGCCCACCTCGTCGGCGAGCTGCGACGGATGAAAGACCGCTCCCGGCTGAGCCTGACGGCGCTGGCCGGCAGGACGGCATACAGCAAGTCGTCGTGGGAGCGATACCTCAACGGACGGGCACTGCCGCCCCGGCACGCCATCGAGGCGCTCGCGCGACTGGTGGACGAGCCGTCCGCCCGGCTCGTGGCGCTGTGGGAACACGCCGAGGAGCGGTGGAGCCGGCGCGCCGAGGACGCCCCGACCGGACCGGCCGTGGTGGCGGTCGAGCCCGACCCGCCGCCGGCCGCCGAGGCGACGGGTGCCTGGCCGGTCCGCCGGCTAGCTGCGGCGGTGTCGTGGCGGCGGATGGCGATCGCGGCCGTCGTCGGTGTCGCCGCCGTGGCGGGCACGGTCGCGCTGATCCGCTCACTCGGCGAAGGCCGGCCCGAGTCGTCGGCGCCGTTCGCCGTCACGGTGGGCTGCCGTGGCGCCCAGTGTGACGGCGCGGACGCCGACGCCATGGCCTGTGACATCGACGCCGTCTCGTACGCCGCCCTCCGCGCCGGCGACGCCTACGTGGAGCTGAGGATCAGCGACCGGTGCGGTGCGGCCTGGGCACGCGTCTCCCACTCCACCGTCGGCGACGAGGTTCTCGTGCTCGACCAGAACGGCCACAGCCAGGCCGCGACCGTGCGCGACGCCGCCTCGACCGGCCGGTACCTCCCCACGCTGATGGTCCCCGCCGACCGGCACTCGCGCGTGCGGGCATGCCTCCAGCAACCCGGCGGCCGCAGGCAGTGCACGCCGTGGGGTGCCGAGCGCCCCGTCCCGCCACCGCCGCCCGCATCGCGCGCCGCCCCGTCCACCTGAACCCCTCTCCCACTCACGCTGCGGCCATCGGGCAGCCGTCAGCGGTTTCGGCTGCCCTGGTTCACCCCGGCGAAGAAGGTGCGACCGGCCATCGTCATGGCCGGCTGGTACGCCGTCATGAGCTGCGTGCGGTAGGGCGCGTCGGCGAATCGCGGGTCGAGCTGGAACTCGGCGGCGACCGACCACCAGGTCACCGGTACGACACCCGCCATCGCCATCCGCTGCACGGCCGCGTCGTGCGCCTCCCGGCTCAGGCTGGCGGTCGCGTCGACGACCACGTACGGCTCATAGCCCTCGCGCAACGCCCCGAGCACGGTCTGCAGCACGCAGCCGTCGGTGGCGATCCCACCGACGAGCAGCTTGCGGCGCCCAGTGGCGCGCACCGCCTCGGCGAAGGCGGGGTCCAGGAAGGAGTTGAAGGCGGTGCTGCGCTCGATGACCGGGTGGTCGCCGATGACCTCGAGCAGTTCGGGGTAGAGGGGGCCGGACGGCTTCGACGCCTCGCCGTTGGTCACGACGAGCCCGCTGCCGTACAGCTTGGCGACCTGGGCCAGGCCCACGACGTTGGCGATGTGCTCGCGCAGCTCGTGCGAGCGCAGCAGGTTGGCGAAGCCCACGGCGTAGTCCACGAGGACAACGGTGGTGTTGTGCGGGGACAGCGGCTCGAAGTCCATGGTCATCCTCCTACAGGGCTTCCGATCGCGGCGCGCACGGCGGGCGCGATCTCGGTGCCGAGGCGGTGCAGGGATTCCTGCACCGATGCGGCGGGCAGCCCGCCCCAGTCGATGAGCAGCAGGACGCGGTCGAAGCCGATCACCTCGTGCAGCTGCCGCAGCTTTTCCGTCACGTGCGACGCCGTGCCGATCATCAGGGCGTTGCCGGGCCGCAGCCCGTCGGCGAACGCCTCGGGCGAGACGACGTAGCCGGGGCTGCCCGGCCGTTTCGGGCGCAGGAAGTCGCGATAGTACGGGTACGTCGCCGCCGCCTCGGCCGGCGTCCCCGCGCCGAAGTAGTGCGCGGCGACGCCGACGCGGAGGCTGTCGTGGTGGCCGGCCCGCCGGCCCGCCGCGCGGTAGACGTCCACCAGGCGACGCAGATGCTCGGGCGTCCCACCGAGGTAGCCGAGCATCAGCGGCAGGCCGAGCTCACCGGCGCGGGCCGCGCTGGACGGTGTGCCGCCCGCGCCGACCCACACCGGTAGCGGGTCCTGCAGGCTCCGCGGGGTCACCCGGGCGTCGAACATGGGCGGCCGATGCGCGCCGCGCCAGGACAGCACCGGCTCGGCGCGCAGCCGCAGCAGCAGCGCCAGCTTCTCGGCGAACAACTCGTCGTACCGCTCGATGTCGGCGCCGAACAGTGCGAAGGGATCCGGGTAGGCGCTGCGGCCCACCGTGATCTCCGCCCGGGCGCCGCTGAGCAGGTCGAGCGTGGCGAAGTCCTGATAGACCCGGACCGGGTCGTGGACGCTGAGCACCGTGACCGCGCTGGTCAACCGGATGCGAGCGGTGCGTGCGGCCACCGCGGCCAGCACTGGCACGGGGGAAGAGACGACGAAGTCGGGGCTGTGGTGCTCGCCGACGCCGAAGAGGTCGAGCCCCGCCTCTTCGGCCTGCACGCCGAGCGCCACGATCTGGGCCATCCGCGCGGACTCCGGCACGGCCGTCCCGTCGACGGTGCGCGGCTGGCGGTCCGACAGTGTCGCCACGCCGATCTCGACGGTCATCGCGGATCGGCAATCCGGGTAACGTCCTCGTCGTCGACGGCGAGCCAGCCGGCGCCGAGGTCGGTCTCGCCGATGTGGTGGTACTGGTCCAGCCCGGTGCGGGTGAACGTGTCCCGCAGCGGCACCGTGTGGCCGCCCATCGTCATCGTGCCGAGGAAGACGAGGCGGTCGCCGTCCCAGCCGGTGGAGCGCTGGGTGGCCCGGCCGCCGTTGCCGTCGAACCACTCCGCGACGAACTCGCCGGCGGCCGCGTCGTAGCCCCAGAGGTAGCGCGCGGTCAACGGCGCCGGGTTGCTCTCGGTGGCGAGCTCCTCGGTGCGCACGACCGTCCAGAAGCCGCGGTCTTCGCTGGTACCGACGATGCTCATCTCGATCGGCTTCGCCGCGCCGAACGGTGTGTCGTGGAACCGGCCGGTGGCGTGCCAGGACCCGACGAAGAAGTCGAGTTCGCGCATGCGGGAGTCGGGCTGAGGGATGGACATGGGATGCTCCAGATCTCGAAATAACTGGAAGAGGCCTTCCAGTTAGGCCAAGGTAGCATATGTGGAAGACCACTTCCAATTGACTGGCGGTACGACTGGTGACACGGACGGCGGATGGATCCGGTGGCGACGGCGCGACGGCCCGGCCGCGGCGCGCGGACGCCGAGCGCAACCGCCAGCGGGCGCTCGCGGCGGCGGCCGAGGTGTTCGCCGAGTCGGGCATCGACGCGCCCATGAGCGACGTGGCGCGGCGGGCAGGCGTGGGCATCGCCACGCTGATGCGCAACTTCCCGACGCGCGAGGACCTGGTCGCGGCCACCTTCAACGACGCGATGGCCGCCTATGCCGAGGCCGCCGCGACGGCGGCCGCCGCCGTGGACCCCTGGGAGGGGTTCTGCGACTTCATCCGGTACGTGTGCCGCATCCCCTGCCATGACCGGGGCTTCGCGCAGGTCCTCACCACGATGTTCCCCGGCGTCGAACGGCTCGAGGCGCAGCGGCAGCGCGCCTTGCGCGACTTCATCCGGGTGGTGTCGCGCGCCAAGGCCGCCGGGCGGCTGCGCGCCGACTTCTCCCCGCACGACCTCCCGCTGTTCCTGATGGCCTCCGGCGGGGTGGCCCGCTCGCACACACCGGCGCTGGCCACCGCCGGGCACCGCCTGGCCGGCTACCTGCTGCAGGCCTGCGCGGCGCCCGGCACCGCCCCGCTGCCGGCGGCGCCGCCGCCACGGGCGCTGTACCAGGCGCTGGAGGCCGGCCATGCCCGCGACTGACGGACCGGCCCTCCCGGGCACCCCGACCTCGTGCGAACAGCACGTCGAGCAGCCCGCGCCGGGTCGCCGGGCCCGGTGGTGTCAACCGTCAGTCGGCGCGCGGTAGCCGGTCCACCGGGTCACTCACGCGTCCGCCGACTCGGTCAGCGCGGGTGGAGGTTGATGATTGTCGTCACCGGCCGGTCGGGCGTCCCAGCCCGGGCGCCGCGCCGGTGGCGACCAGGCCGGCCGCCGGAGAGATGCGTCGCCGGGAGATCAGCCATCGATCCTCCAGGAACTCGTAGTCGTCCTCGATGCGGCCGATGGTCGTCCAGTCGGCGGGTCGATGCTCACCACGCAAGTTCCGGGTCGCTGCCCAGTGCCACACTGTCGCATAGCCGGACAGGTGCGGATGCCCCGAACTCCAGTCGATACTGCTCTGCCCGGCGACGTGGGCAACCGCGGCCCCGGGACGACGTCCGCCCGCCAGCATGAACGTCGCGAACTCCTCGCGTCCGTGAAAGCGCTGGGGAGGACCCGGCATAATCGTGTACTCGATGTACGCGTCCGGGGTGAAGCAGGTTTCGGCGAGGCGTTCGTACTCATAGGAGTCCGCGAGCCGGAAGAACCGGAAGTGCGTCTGATAGATCTCGCGCTCCGCGATGAGGATTTCAAGCGGAGTAAGGCCGGCTCTCTTCATTCCAGTCCCCTACGAGGTGATTTACCGGTCGGTTCACTATACTGTTCTGTTTGGTAAGTATCAACGGATCGGGATGCTGCATCAGCGCGGCGGGTTCGGCCCACCGGCACGATAGGATGCGCGGATGAGCGCATCGACCGCCTCACGCGGACGTATCGACAAGCGGGAGGCGATCCTCGACGCGGCTTTCACGGTCTTCTCCGCCCAGGGTTACGAGCGGGCCAGCGTGCAGGAGATCGCCGACGTGGCGGGCGTCGCCAAGCCGACCGTGTACAAGCACCTGCAGGACAAGGAAGACCTGTTCCTGCAGGCGATGGCGGGCACCGCGGAGGCGGTTCTGGCGGAGAACCTTGCCGCCCTTGACCGGCTGCGAAATCCCGGCGACGACCTACGGGCTGCCATGGAGGAAGCGGCCTACGGCATGTTGCTGGTGTGCTGTAACGATCGCTCCCGCGCGCTGCGGTATTTGACCTTTGCCGAGATCAGCCGGTTTCCCGACCTGATCGACCTGGTGCCGGGACGCACGTCTGGCCGGCTCAGCGAGGCGATCGCGGACAGGTTCGCCCGGCTCGCCGTATCCGGGTACCTACGCCCCTGCGACCCGGTGCTGGCCGCCGAGCAGTTCCTCGGGCTGCTGACCGTTCCGGCCGAGGAGCGATCGCGGATGGGCACCCGGAAGGTTCCCGCCGCCGAGGTACGGACGATATCGACCGCGGCTGTCGACACCTTCCTGCGGGCGTACGCGACAGCGACCGGCGAAACCGATGGCGGCCGGCAGCGATAGGCAGCAGCCGCGCTACGCCGATGTGCCGGGCGCCGGCGTCCGCCCGGCCGCGACCAGTCCGCCGACCGGGGTCACGATCCGGCGAGCGATCAGCCATTGCCCGTTGACGCGCTCGAAGTCGTCCGCGACGTGTCCGATGGTCGTCCAGTCGGCGGGACGCAGTACACCCTTCATCGCGTGTGCGGTGTGCCAGTGCCACACCGTGGCATATGCCTCGAGGTGTGGCTGACCGTTGTTCCAGTGGATGACTCGCTGCCCGATGACGTGGGCGACCATCTGCGACCGCGACTCGACGTGCGCCAGCAGATATCCGGTGAATGCGTCACGTCCGCTGAATCTGTGGAGATTTGGCACGTGGTATTCGATCTCGGCGTGCGGGGTGAAGCATTCCTCGGCAACCCGCTCGTATTGTCGTGTGTCGACAAGATGAAAGAAGTGCACGAAGGTCCGGTAGATTTCCCGTTCGGCTTCCAGGATGGCGAGCATGTGCTCGGCCGGCGCTGTCATGCGGGGTCCTTGTCCAGGCTGCTGTGGGTGGGCCTCGGCGGCGGCCTCCAGGGTGAGCAGGGCGGCGCGCTTGTGCGCGAGGTACACCCGCAGGACAACGTGGGCAGGCCAACCGCGGCGGCTGCCGGGCTATCGGCGGTGGTCATGGGGCAGGGCCTCCTGGTGTCCGGGAATCGCGGCGAGCAGGCTTCGGGTGTAGTCGTGGGCCGGATGGTCGAACAGGTCACGGGTCACACCGGTTTCGACAATGCGACCGGATTGCATGACGGCGACGCGGTGCGCGATCTGACGGACCACGGCGAGGTCGTGCGAGATGAACAGATAGGCCACGCCAGTGGTGCTCTGCAGTTCGGTGAGGAGGTCCAGCACCTGCGCCTGGACGGAGACGTCCAGTGCGGAGACGGGTTCGTCGCAGACGACGAGGTCGGGGCCGAGCGCGAGCGCACGGGCGATCGCGACGCGTTGCCGCTGGCCGCCAGACAGTTCCGCGGGTTTGCGCTCCAAGACGGCCGGGGGCAGGGCGACGCGGTCGAGCAGCTCTCGCGCGCGAGCGGTGCGTGCGGCCCGGCCGCCGACCTTGAACGCGCGCAGCGGCTCGGTGATCACGTCGTGAACGGAGAAGCGGGGATCGAGCGAGGCGTACGGGTTCTGATAGATCATCTGTGCCCGGCGGCGCAGCTCGCGCAGCCGGGCGCGGGTGGCCGCGGTGACATCCGCGCCGTCGAAGCTGATCCGGCCCGCAGTCGGTTCCGTCAGGCGCAGGACCATCCGGGCGGTGGTGGACTTGCCGGAGCCCGATTCACCGACCAGCGCGAGCGTCTCGCCCGCGTGGACGGTGAAGCTGACATCGCTGACCGCGCGCACCGTCCGCGCCGCTCCATCGGCGTGCGGGAGCGGGAACTCCTTCACCAGATTCTCGGCCACGAGAACGGCCCGTGCGGGGCTGATCGGCGCCCGCGTGCGGACGACGGTCAAGCCCGGCGCGCTGCCCAGCAGTTTCCGGGTGTACGGCTCGCGCGGGTTGTTGAGGATCTCCCGCGTGGCTCCGGCCTCCACGATGCGGCCCTGGGACATAACTGCGATGCGCTGCGCGCGATCGGCGGCCACGCCGAGATCGTGGGTGACGAGCACGACCGCGCTGCCGAGCTGCTCTGTCAGCTGCTGGATCTGGTCGAGGATCAGACGTTGGACGGTGACGTCCAACGCGCTGGTGGGCTCGTCGGCGATGATCAGCTTGGGTTGGGCGGCGATCGCGATCGCGATGAGCGCACGCTGCCGCATGCCACCGGAGAGCTCGTGCGGGTATTGCCGGGCCCGGGTCGCCGGGTCGGGCAGGCCGGCCCGCCCCAGCAGCTCGATCGCCTCCCGCGCGGCGGCGCGACGGGTGGCCAGGCCGTGGATGCGCAGCACCTCGGCCACTTGGACGCCGATGCGCTGCACCGGGTTGAGCGCGACGGCCGGGTCCTGCGGGACAAGCCCGATCTGCGCACCCCGGATCGCGCGCAGCTCGCGTTCGGACAGGGCGGTCAGGTCGTACCCGCCGAAGCGGACGCGCCCAGCGTCGATCCGTCCACTGCCCGGCAGCAGTCCCGCGATCGCGTGGGCCACGGTGGTCTTGCCCGAGCCGGACTCCCCGACCAGAGCGACGATCTCACCGGGCCGGACATCCAGGTCGACGTCCTTGACGGCATGCACCAGCCCGCCGCGGGCCTGGTATGAGACGGTCAGTCCGCGCACTTCCAGGAGGCTTGCGGTCACCGCTGCGTGCCCCATTCCCCATCCAGCGCCCTGGCGATGCGGTTGGCGGCAAGCGTCAGTGCGGTCACGGTCAGGCCCGGTAGCGTCGACAGCCACCAGGCATTGGCCAGGTAGTTGCGACCGCTCGAGATGATGGCCCCCCACTCCGGCGCGGGCGGCGGCGCGCCGTAGCCGAGGAAGCTCAGCGAGGACACCGCCAAGATCGCGGCGCCGAAGTCGAGCGCGGCCAGCGCGATCACCGGCCCCGCCGCGTTCGGCAGCACGTGCCGGCCGAGCACGGTGTACCACCGAACGCCCGAGGAGTGGGCCGCCTCGACGTACACCGCCTGCCGCACCCGCAGCACCTCGGCGCGCATGACCCGTGCGAACCCGGCCACGCTGGCGACGCCGACCGCGACGGCGATCTCCGCGGTCCCATGCCCGAGCGCGGTCACCAGCGCCAGTGAAAGGAAGAGCGCCGGAATGGCGAGCAACACGTCGACCACTCGCATCACCAGGTCCTCGACCCACCGGCCGATGAAACCGGCGACCGATCCGAGTCCGCCGCCGACGACGAACGCGACGGCGAGCGCGATCAAGGTGGCCTTCAGCGACAGCGCGGCGCCGTACACGACGCGGGTGTAGAGATCGCGGCCGAGTTCATCGGTGCCGAACCAGTGCTGCCCGCTGGGCGGCCGGAACATCTCCGAAGGAACGCCGAGCAGCGGGTCGCGTGCAGTCAACAGCCCGGGCCGGAACGCGGCGAGCGCCACCAGACCTACCATGGCGATCGACAGCACCAGGCCGGGTCGTCGGCCGAGGAACCGGCAGAGCCGGCCCCAGTCGGCCGGGCGTCGCCGGACGGGCTCCCACGCCGCCGGCCGCGTCTCGGCGACCATCGGCCCGTTCATGCCAAGCCCCTTCTCCCGCCGACCACGATCCGCCGGTCAAGCAGCGGGTACACCAGGTCGACGAACAGGTTGACCAGTACGAAGACCAGCGCCCCGAACACCACGACCCCCTGCACCACCGGGAGGTCCTGAACGGTGACCGCGGTGGCGATCACCCGGCCCAGACCGTTGCGGGCGAAGACGGTCTCCACGACGACGGCGTTGGCCAGCAACTGACCGACCAGCAACCCGACCACGGTCAGCGCCGGCAGGGCGGCGTTGGGCAGCGCATGCCGCAGGTGTACGCGGACCCGGCCGGCACCCTTGGCTCGGGCGGTCTCCACGTAGGCCTCGTTCAGCGTGGACAGCAAGCTCTTCCCCAGCACCTGCGCGATCAGCGCCCCGGCCGGCAGGGCCAGCGTGACCGCGGGCAGCACCAGGCCCCGCACCCCGTTGTCGCCGAAGGCCGGAAAGATCCGGGCCCGGAACGACAGCAACTGCACCAGCACCAGCCCGACCCAGAAGGCCGGCACCGAGATCGCCAGCGGTGACAGCGACAGCAGCACCTGCCGCAGCCACCGCAGCCGGGTGATGGTCGCCACGACCGCGAGCCCGCCGCCGATTAGCACCGCGAGCAGGATCGCCGCGCCGGTCAGCTGGAACGTCTGCGGCAACGCCGCCGCGATCGTCGCGGCCACCGGGCGACCGGTGGTTACCGAGTCACCGAAATCGCCGCGCACCGCCCGGCCCAGGTACTCGCCGTACTGCAACAGCACAGGCTGGTCAAAGCCGTACTGGTGTTGCAACGCCGCAAGCTGCGCCTGATCGACCTGACCGGTCTGCAGCCCGCCGGCCGCCATCGCCGAGACCGGGTCACCGGGCAGGAAGTCCAGCACCAGGAACGACACCGTGTACGCCGCCCACAGCACCCCGGCCGCCTGCGCGAGGCGCCGGACCATGTACCGACGCATGTCAGCGCTTCCAAGCGTCATGCAGCTGGATGTCGCCCGACACCGCGAACGTCAGGTCGTGCACCCGCGGCGACACGCCGAGCTCGGTCTGCTGATCCACGACGGGGATCACGTACGCGTCACGCACTATCAACTCCTGCGCCTCCCCGACCAGGTCCTGACGCCTCGCCGCGTCCGGCTCGGCCTCCTGCTGGGCAAGCAGCGTGTCGAGCCGGGTCACCGGAAGCCGGTAGGCGTTGCCCAGCCGGGTGGAGTACAGGGTGCGCAGGCTGTCCGGGTCCGCCCGGCTGTAGTTGCCGCCCCACATCGCGTCGAAGTCCCCGGACTTCAGCAATTGCGGGAATTGCGCCACCTGGAGCTCCTTGAGTACCAGTTCGACGCCGGCGGCCTTCAACTGTTGCTGGATCAGCTCCACCGCCGGCTGGTAGGTCGCCGCGTTGGCGAACCACACCACCGTCAGGCTCAACCGGGTGCCGCTCTTCTCCCGGATGCCGTCGCCACCGGCCGCCCACCCGGCGGAGTCCAGGAGCGACCTCGCCCTGGCGGCATCGAACGTCACTGCCGAGGCGAGGTCCCGATACCCGGGCGTCGTTCTCGCCAGCACGCTCGTCGCCGGCTGCGTTCCGCTGGGGAACACGGTGTCGACGATCTGCCGCCGATCGACAGCCACCATGATGGCCTGGCGTACGGCGGCGTCGTGCACGATCGGCCGGGCGTTGTTGAAACCCAGGTTGTACCCAACCCCCGGGATCGTGTACGCCTGCAGACCCACCCCGGCGGCCCGCAACGCCGCCTCGTCGGCCCGGCCGACCCGGCCGATGGCGTCGACCTGGCCGGACACGAGGCTACCGGTGCGCACGCCGGCTTCGGGGACCACCTTGAACACCAGTGAGTCCAGGTACGCCTCGCCCGGCTTCGTCCAAAGCGACGACCCCCAGGCATAGCCGGCGCGCTTGACCAGGGTGATGGACTGGTTCGGCCGGTACCCCGACAGCACGAAGGGCCCCGAGCCGATCACACCGTCGCTGCATCGCTGCTGTGGCGTCTTGGCCACGCTCGACGCCGCCACCAGGCCGAGCGACGACGTGGTGGTGGCCTGCAGGAACTGCGCGTTCGGCCCGGTGAATGCGACCTTGGCGGTCAGGTCGTCGACCACGGTGGTGCCGACGTAGCCGCTGAGGTATCCGGTGGCTTGGATGGCGAGCGCGCCCAGCTTCGGTATCGCGTCGAAGTTGTCCTTCACCACCTGGGCATTCACCGGTGTACCGTCGCTGAACGTCGCGCCCGGGCGCAGATGGAACGTGAACGTCGACGCATCGGCGCCGATCTCCCAGCTCTGCGCCAGCCACGGCACGATCTTGCCCGTCGCCGGGTCCTGATCGGTCAGGGAATCAACCGTCTGTCGCAGCGCGTAGACCGTGTCACTGCTGCCCGCCTGCTGCGGATCCACGCAGCCGGCGTCCGTGCCCACGGCGAACGTCAGCGTGCCACCGGACCGGCCCGCTCCGCCGGGGCTGCCAGCGGCGTCGCCGTTGCCCGAACTGCACCCACCGGCCAACACGGTGACCGCCGTCACCCCTGCTGCCAATGCCCAGCGGGCCAGGTTGAAGCGGACTGCTAACACGAACATCGGTCTCCTGCCGGGATCTGCGAAGTGGGCCGCACGTTCGCCCTCTGGCCCGCAGAGGTGAACCCGTTGGTTCATTTCAACGGCCTCTGCGGTAGCAGAGTCACTCAACCGATGGCCGGCTGTCAAGATCCGAGAAGGAGATTCGACGGCCGGCCATCCGTCGGGATTCATTGCCGGCCGGAGATCCCACGCTGGCAGCGGTAGCCGATAACACACCAATTACATGACTTAGATAGGATTCCGGCAGCCCTTTCGGCGGGGGGCGTCGCACGTGCGTGCGACGCCCCCCGTGGCAACGCGCTCACCGCTGCAGAACGCCACGCTGGACTGAGTGTCAGCCGGCGGCCAGGAGGTGGGCGCGAATCGCCGCGGCGCCGGACTCGTTGAGCCAGTCGGCGAAGGTCCGCAACCCGGGATGGATTACCCGCAGCGCCTCGATGTCGGCGTGCCAGCGGTGGCCGGCCCGCCAGCGCTTTCTGGCCTCGGCGATGACCGGCCCGAGCGCCTCGGCCTCGTCGTCGGTGATCTGCTCGTAGCGGACCGGGATGCCGGTGGCCTCGCTGATCGCCGCGGCGGCCTCGACGGGAGTTGGCTGGTCGCCGGCCAGTTCCAGCGTGCGGCCGGCGAATCGTTCCGGTGCCGCGAGTGCCAGTGCCGTGAGGTCGGCGATGTCCTCCAACGCTACGACCTGCATGGGCTCGTGTGGCGGGAAGAGATGGCGGTGTATTCCGCCGGAGATGCCCTCGATACCCAGCATCCCGGTGCTGATGTAGTTGGTCATGAACCGCACCGGGCGCAGTACCGTCGGTAGCGCGATGGTGTCGAAGAGGTGTCGCTCGATGCGTACCTTTGCGGCCGATCCCGACGCGACGGTGCTGAAGACGACCTGCTCGACCCCGGCCGCGGCCGCGGCGTCGATCAACGCCCGTCCGCGCCTGACCTCGAGTTCGGTGTCGGGCCCGGAGGGGCTGATGGCGGTCGGTGGCATGGCGAACACGGCGGCGACGTCCTTGAAAGCGGGCGGCAGGCTCGCCGGATCGTCGAAATCGCCTTGCGCGAGCTCAGCGCCGGCCGCGGCGAGTGCCGCGGCGGATGCCGTCGCGGCTTTCCGTACGAGCACGCGCACCGGCCGCCCCTCGGCGAGCAGCCGCCGAGCGACCGAGCCGCCTTGCCTGCCGGTGGCGCCGGTGACCAGGACTGTGGTGGATACTGTCATAATGCGGAATGCTCCACCCGTTTCTGAGCGGCCGGCAAGGGTTACGTGACATGACCGCCACGCGTGCCGACGCCCTCCGGAACCGCGAGCTCGTGCTGCGCGCCGCGGCCCAGGCCTTCGCCGCCGAGGGGCTGGAGGTCCCGCTCGGCCGGATCGCCCAGCGCGCCGGCGTCGGTGCGGGCACGGTCTACCGGCATTTCCCGAGCAAGACGATCCTGGTCGAGGCGGTCTTCGCGCAGCACCTCGACGACCTGGTGTCGGCGGCCGCCCGGTGGGCCGCCCGGGCAACGCCCGGCGACGCGTTGCTCGGCTTTCTGTTCGAGGTGATCGAGAAATGCGCCCGGGGCAAGTACCTCTGCGACGCTCTGGTGGCCGACCGCAGCTGGCCGCACGCAACCTTCGCCGCGGCGGGCCGGAGGTTCGGTGAGGCGCTGGATCGCCTGCTGCACAACGCCAAGCGCGCCGGTGCGATCGATGCGAACCTGCATATTGAAGACTTGAACGCGCTGATCGCCGGCGGCGCGACGCTGTGTTCGGCCCACCCGAGCCGAGCTGGCGGCACGCGGCTCATCTGGCAACTCCTCAACAGCCTGCGGCGGCCCGGTGTCACGAAAAGCGCCGAGTTACGTGACGGTGAGCGTCCCGATTCGTGCGCCGAGTGCGGCAGCCCGCTGCACGTCAAGAACACCGGACGGCCGGCCCGCTACTGCTCTCCCGCGTGCCGCCAGCGCGCTCGCCGCCGTCGCATCACAAGCTGACCCGGGAACGCAGTGGTCCTTGTCCAGTTCGCGAGTCCAGATCTGCGCCATGCGGTACATCCCAGCCCGGCCGCTCGCCGGCCCAGGTGTCGGCGCAGGGCAGGCGGGTCACGACGTCTCACCGGCGGCTCGCCGCCATGCCCCGGCGGCGAGCAGGCGCAGCCCGTTGAGGCCGACGATGACGGTGGAGCCTTCGTGGCCGGCCACACCCAGCGGCAGCGGCAGATGTCCGAGGACATCCCAGAGCACGAGCACGGCGATGAACGTGGCGGCGATGGCGAGGTTGGCGATGACCAGGCGGCGGGCCCGCCGGGACAGGGCGATCATCGCGGGCAGGGTGGTCAGGTCGTCGCGGACCAGGACCACATCGGCGCTGTGCAGGGCGAGGTCGGAGCCGTGCCGGCCCATCGCCACGCCGAGGTGGGCCGCGGCGAGCGCGGGGGCGTCGTTGACGCCGTCGCCGACGAGCAGTACCCGCCGGCCGTGGTCCTGCAGCGCCCGGACCCGGTCGACCTTGTCAGCCGGCAATAGCCCGGCGTGTACGTCGGTGATGCCGGCCTCGGCGGCCAGCCGTCCGGCGGCGCCGGGGTTGTCGCCGGTCAGCAGCACCGGCGCGGTGCCGGTCAGCGTCGTCAGGGCGGTCACGGTGTCGGTTGCGCCCGGGCGGATCCGGTCGGCCAGGGCCAGCACCCCGGCCGGGGTGCCGTCGACGATGACCACCACCGCGGTGCGCCCGGCGCTCTCAGCGCCGTCGGCCGCTGCGCCGACGTGTGCCACGGGCCGGGTTCCGGCCAGGGCCGGGGACAATTCGCCGAGCAGCGCGGGGCTGCCCACCGCCACGGTATGGCCGTCGACGACTGCCCGTACGCCGCGACCCGGCGTGGAGACGAAAGCGTCGGCGACCGGCACGGCCAGGCCGTGGTCGCGGGCGGCGGTCAGGATCGCGGCGGCGACCGGGTGCTCGCTCGGGTGCTCGTGACTGGTGTTCAACGCGTTTTCGGGCCTCGGCGAGGGGCCGTGCGGTAGGGCACCGGCGGTGCCCTACCGCTGACCGACAAGGACCGCGTCGATCGCCGTACTCCGTGAGCTGCAACAACTGCTCACCGTTATCGCCGGCGCAGGCCAGACCTGCAAACGCCCATACGGCGACAAAACCTAACGGGGAATCATCCGATTGCGCGCAGTTCGTAGATGCGGGTCGCGGCGTCGCTCGTCTGGGTCGGCGTGCCCACCGTGAGCTTGACGTAGCGGCCCGAGGCGGTCACCGGGTGGGTGGTGTTCGCGGCCGTGTTGCCGGTGACGGTGACGACCCGGGTCCAGGTCGTACCGTCGTTGGACACGTCGATCGTGAACGCCTTGGTGTTGTAGTCGGCGGACTCGCCACCGGCCTGGGCGTGCGCGAGCTCGAAGCGGCTGATCGCCCTGGTCGCGCCGAGGTCAACCTGCAACCAGGCGCCGGCGACCGCGGAACAGAACTTGTCGCCGTTGCCGCCGGAGACGCTGCCGTTGACCGCCTTCTCCGGGCCCTCGCTCGCCGCGCACGCCGTCGAGCCGGTGGCGGGGCGGTTCAGCGCGAAGTTGGTCTGCGTGGCGCCGTACGCCTCCAGCTCGTAGATGCGCGTGGCCGTGTCCGACGTCTGCGTCGGCGTGGTCACGTTGAGCTTGACGTACCGCGCCGGCGTGGCCGCGATCTGGTGCATGGTCACGGGATCCGTGTTGTTCGTGACCGTCACCGGGGTCGTCCACGTGCTGCCGTCGGTGGAGAGCTGGATGTTGAACGCCTTGGTGTTGAAACCGGCCTGCTCGCCGCCGGCCCCGGCGTGCTTGACGACCAGCTTGTTCACCGTCTGCGTCGAGCCGAGGTCGACCTGCAGCCAGGACGGGCCGGCCGACGAGCAGAACTTGTCGGTGTTGCCGCCGGTGACGCTGCCGTTGACGGCCTTGTCCGGACCTTCGGTCGCGCCGCAGGCGGTGGACCCGGTCGCCGGCCGGCCCTGGGCCAGGTTCGTCTGCGGCGCCGGCGGCGTGGTGTGGTTCGCCGACGGGGGCTTGTCACCGGCGCCGGTCCCCCAGGCGCCCGGGGTGCCGGAGACGGTGTAGTCGAGGGCGGCGCCGTGTGCCACATCGGCCTGGGAGAGCCAGGTCCGGGTGAAGGCGGTGCCGCCGAGGCTCGCGGTGGCGATGTAGCGGTTCGCGTCGCTCACGCCGGGCGCGTTGATGGTGACGGTACCGCCCTGCTGGGACCCGAACGATCCGACGGTCACCTTCGCCGAGGGGAACTGGGGTGTGCTGAGGCCATAGAAGTTCGCGCCGCTCATGAGCGGGTACAGGCCGAGCGAGGTGAAGACGTACCACGCCGACATGGTGCCGAGGTCGTCGTTGCCGGTGACGCCGTTGGGGCCGTTGGCGAACAGCGTGTACGCCCCACGCAGTACCGTCGCCGTCTTGTAGGGCTGGCCGGTCCACAGGTACGTGTACGGCGCCAGCAGGTCCGGCTCGTTGTTCGGGTTGTACGTGGTGAAGCTGTAGTAGTCGTAGGCGCCGTTGACCCACGTGTTGTGCGCCGTGCCGGACAGGTCGGTCAGCAGGCTGTTGTAGCCGAAGAACTGGTCCAGCCGGGTGTTCGCCGCCGCCTGGCCGCCGAGCAGCGACACCAGGCCGTCGGGGTCCTGCGGGACGAGCCACTGGTACTGGTACGCCCCGGCCTCGTGGAACGTGTGCGCCCCGTCGGTCGGCGAGTACGTCGGCGCGAAGACCCCGTTGGCGTTGCGCGGGCGGAAGAAGCCGATCGAGGCATCGAAGAGGTTGCGGTAGTTCTGACCGCGCGCGGCGAGGGTGTCCGCGTCGGCGGTGTGGCCCAGCGCCCGGGCCATGATGGACAGGGCCGAGTCGGCCGCCGCGTATTCCAGCGTCGCCGAGCTCGGGTACTGGCAGTCGTGGTCGAACTGGCTGGAGGGGTTGCAGACCACGCCGGTGGGCACGTAGCCCAGCGCCGCGTAGTACGGGTTGCCGTTGCGGCCGTTGAGCCCGGTCGAGGCGGGCGGGGTGCCGAACGCGTTCTTGCGAAGCGCGGTGTAGAACTGCTCCTCGTAGCCGGACAGCAGCCCGCGCGACCACAGGTCGACGAGGAACGGGGTCACCGGGTCGCCGGTCATCGTGTTCGTCTCGGTGTTGTCCAGCGCCCATCGCGGCAGCCAGCCCAACTCCCGGTCGACGGCGAGCAGCGACAGCGCCGAGTCGCGGGCGACCTGCGGCTCCAGCAGGGCGACCAGCTGGTTCTGGGCGCGGTAGGTGTCCCACAGCGAGAACGTCTGGTACGGCGTGTACCCGGACGCGGTGTGCACGACGTTGTCGAAGCCGCGGTAGGTCCCGTCGACGTCACCGGCGAGGTTGGGGTGCAGCAGGGAGTGGTACAGCGAGGTGTAGAAGGCGACCTGCCGGTCGGTGGTGCCGCCGTCGACCTCCGCCTTGTGCAGCTTGGCGTTCCAGGTGTCGTGGGCGGCCTGGCGTACCGCGTCGAAGTTGAAGCCCGACGTCTCGGCGCCCAGGTTGGCCCGCGCCCCCGCCGGCCCGGTGTAGGAGAGCCCGACCTTCACGGTGACGGCCCGGTCGGAGCTGGTGTCGAAGCGCACCCAGCCGCCCTTGGCGCCGCTGCCCGACGACGCCCGCGAGCCGCTGGTGAACGTCGAGCCCGACCACGTCCCGAACGAGGCGAACGGGCGGCTGAACTGGGCGGTGAAGTACACCGTGTGCGCCGGCGAGGGGGCGCAGAAGCCGCTCACGGTCACCGAGCCCTCGACCGTGTCACTGCCCACAATGGACACCGACGAGTTGCTCGCTCCCTGCGCCTGCCCGCGCGCCTGCGCCGTGTTGAACAGCACGTTGGACTGGGTGCCGGCCGGGAAGGTGTACCGCTGCCAGCCGGTCCGCAGCGTGGCGGTGAGCTCGGCGGTCACGCCGCTTGCCAGCCCGAGCCGGTAGTAGCCCGGCGTGGCCTGCTCCTGGGCGTGGTTGAGCGGCTGCCCGTACGTGTTCGGGTCGTTCGTGCTGACGGCACCCACGGTGGGCATGAGCGGAATCTCCCCAGCGACGGGGCAGCCGACGCCGGACAGGTGCGTCTGGGAGAACCCCCAGACCTTGGCCTGGTCGTAGTTGTAGCCGGTCCCCCAGCCCGTGTCGGGGCTGACCTGCACCATCCCGAACGGCAGCGCCGCACCGGGAAACGTGTTCCCCTCCTTCTGCGTCCCGATCATCGGATTGACCAGGCTCGTCAGGTCGGCGGGGACGGCGGCCCTGGCGGGGGCGCCGACGGCGGTCACGGTGACGGCTGCGGCGCATGCCGCGGCCAGGATGTTCCACAGCAGCCTTCTCACGTCGCTCCGATCAGTCATCCGGTGAGTGGCCGCCGACCGCCGAAATCGACGCTCGTTGAGGTTCCCGTCAACAAGCAGGATTTGTCAATACTTGGCGTTTCCACCCCCAGCGGGGATACGGGCGGGGGATGCGCGCGCTGCGCAGTTCGTCGAGACGATCTTTCCGGAATCGCCGCCGCCCGTTGCCACAGTGGACAGATGCGCACCCAGAGCCGTTGCCACGTCGGAGGGCCTCGGCGCCGTCGAGGTCACCGCGCGCTCGTGCGGCGATGACCCCGGCGGCACGCTGGACCGCCTCGGCCGTGCGGGCCGGCGACGGTGCGCTCATCCGGCTACGCGGTCGGGCTTACGGTCGCGGCCGCGTAACGGGCCTGCACATCGGCCCAGTTCACGAGGTTCCAGAGCCGGTCGACGTAATCCGGGCGAACATTCTTGTACTGCAGGTAGTAGGCGTGTTCCCAGGCGTCGAAGACGAGCAGCGGCGTGGTGCCCTGCCCGACGTTGCCGTGATGGTCGTACACCTGCTCGACCAGGAGCCGCCGGCCCAGGGGTTCCCAGGCCAGGACGCCCCAGCCGGAGCCCTGCACGCCCTTCGTCGCCGTCGACAGCTGCCCGGCGAAGCCTTCGAAGGAGCCGAAGTGCTCGTCGATCGCGGCGGCGAGGTCGCCGTCGGGGCGGTCGCCGCCGTCCGGGGACAGGTTCCCCCAGAAGATCGAGTGCAGGACGTGGCCGGACAGGTTGAACGCCAGGGTCTTCTCCAGGCCGACGAGGGCGCCGAAGTCGCCCTTCTCCCGCAGCTCGGCCAGCTGGTCGAGGGCGTCGTTGCTGCCCTTGACGTAGGCGGCGTGGTGCTTGCTGTGATGCAGCTCCAGGATCTCCCCGGACATGGTGGGCTCGAGCGCGCCGTAGTCGTAGGGCAGGTCGGGCAGCGTGTAGACGGACATACGCGATCCTCTCAGGGTTCTGCAAGTCTGTTGTTTCTGCCATTATCTTGCAATAAGCCTTCGAGGTGATGCACAACGGAGCGTGATGCAGACCGCAGAGCAACACATTGCCGACGCGATCACGGCCATCCGCGCCCCAGCATGCAGCGGGTCCGCATCTATGAGTGCGGACCCGCTGCCGGCAGACCGTTGCTGCGTCAGACCCCGTCGAACGTGTTCAGCGTGTGCATCAGGCTGGTCACCGCGGATGCGCAGTCCGCCTGGGCGGGGTTCGACGCGCGCAGAGCGGTGAGCACGGCGTCGATCTGGTCGTCGAGCTGGTGCCACTTGGTGGCGTCGCGCGGTTTGAGCCCGGCCTCGGCGTCGTCCCAGGCCACCTCGAGATCCTTGACGCGGGTTTTGGCACCCGCGAGGTCGTTCTTGGAGACCTTGGCCTGAACGTCGGCGACGATCACCGCGAACTTGCTGAGATTGCCCAGTTTGGTCGTCGGGTGCGGTTGCCGGGCCGCGGTGGAGGCGCCCGGCGCGCCCGTCGTGACCGCGTCCGGCGCAACGTCGGCCTGGGTATCCGTGCCCGGCTGCGATCCCTGCGCCATGCTGAGCCCGAAACCGACGACGGCAACGGCCAGGGCGGCCGCACCGGCCCACGCAAGGTCCTGACCGCGGCCGACACGCGGCCCCGCCCCCTTCTCGGCGACACCGTGGCGGTTGACCAGCAGCTGTTCGCGCACGACGAGCACGACAATGGCCGCCACAAACAGCAGGCTCGTGGCGCTCGCGCCCAGGGCCAGCCCGCCGAGGTCCTTGTCCTGCGTGAGCAGGTCGCCGAGTGAGGCGCCGAGCGGCCGGGTGAGCACGTACGCGATCCAGAACGTCAGCACCTGGCCCGCGCCGAGGCGCAACGCGATCCACGTCGCGAGGATCAGACCGCCGAAGATCAGCGTGCCGTTGCGGAAGCCGAGGTTGAGCGCCTCGGTGGCGAAGTCGCCGGCGGCGGTCCCGAGCGCGAACGTGGTCAGGATCGCCGCCCAGTAGAAGCCTTCCCGGCGGCGCGTGTTGATCGAGGCGATCGCGAGCGTGCGCTCCTGCCGGTACCAGATCGCGAACACGACCACGAGCGTGACCGAGAAGACGGCGGTACTGACGGCGAGCGGCACGCCCAGGGTGTCGGTGAAGAAGTCGGTGAGCTGGGTGCCGAAAATGCTGACCAGCACCACGCAGAGCCAGAAGATCCAGGGCGTGTAGCTACGGGTCCGCAACTGCACGACAAGCGCGGTCACCAGCAGGACGAACATGATTGCGTCGGTCATCGCGGGACCGAGGCCGACATTCACGGTCAGGTAGTCCGCGAACGTCTCTCCGATCGTCGTGGACAGCACTTTGATGACCCAGAACGTGGCGGTGATCGCGGGCACCTTGGTCTGCCAGCCACGCGTATGCACCAGCTTGTTGGCGGTAACGGACACAGCTCTCCCTCACGACTCCGCTCAGGCGTCAAATCCATAGAATTCGGTGGAAACGTACGCCAATCGTCCTGAAATCTCGCTGAAGAGATGTGTCACGGGTCGTCGGCGGATCGTTGGGAGCTGGGTGCATCGCGGGCCGCACGCACGATCCTCGAAGCCGGGGCGACAATCCCCGGCCTGTCGCGCTGGCGCGCATGGCTACCCGCGGCTCAGCGGTCGGTGGGCTCGATGTCGGCGCGGGAGATGGCCAGGTAGGCGACCAGGATGATGATGAGCACGGCCCAGGCAGCGGTCACCGGGCCGGTTCCCAGGCCCAGGCCGCCGCGGTCGTGCGAGACGCCCATCCAGTCCGCGAAGGAGGCACCGAGCGGGCGGGTGATCACATACGCGGTCCAGAATGCGGCGACGGCGCTCAGCGTGCCGGTCCGGAAGGCGAGCGCCGGCAACACGATCGCGGCGGCGAAGATGATGCCGGACAGCAGGTAGCCCCAGCCGAACGTCATGGCCGTCAGGTCGCCGGCGGCCGTGCCCAGTGCGAAGGTGGCCAGCACGGTGGCCCAGTAGAAGAACTCGCGGCGCGGCGTGGTGATGCTGTGGATGGACAGGGTGCGTTCGCTGGCGTACCAGACGACGAGGACGGCGGCGAGCGCGATCGCGAAGCCGATCGTGGAGACCAGGTACGGCACGCCCAGGCCGACATGCAGGACGTCGGCCGCCATGGTGCCGAAGACGCTCACCATGATGACGGCGAACCAGTACACGCCGGCCAGGTAACGGCGCATCCGGAACTGCAGGGCCAGCGCCGCAGCGAGGCCGAGGCCGCCGAGGCCGACGGCCACCGGCGGCGCGACGGTGTGCGCCAGGAAGTCTGAGGCCGTCTCGCCCATGCCGGTCGTCAGCACCTTGATGATCCAGAAGAGGGCGGTGACCTGCGGTACCTTGGCCAGCCGGGACCGGGCGCCGGTGGATGCGGACTCATCGGTGAGGACGGCGCCTGGCTGCCACGCTGAAGTCATGCGCGCCAGATTGGCGGCGCGACACTGAGAGATCGCTGAACTCACGGGCCAGCTGGCTGTGTGCGCCGCAAACCGTCGAATCACTCGACGTGGGCGACCGCGTCGTTGCCGGACCGGGATCTTCCAAACCGATGCGATCAGCGTCAGGACCCGGACACGGAGCAGCCGTTGTCAGGCCTCTGGCGTGAGGAGCACCTTGCCCTGTTTGCCGGTGGACTCGGCCTGTGTGACGGCCGAGGTGATGTCGGCGAGCGGATACCGGCGTCCAGGCTCGGTTTCGAGGACGCCCTCTCGGACCAGGTCGGCCAGGGCGGCGGTCAGCTTGTCGCGGGCTGCTCTGTCGAGCCTGGGCAGCCAGTAGCCGAGCCAGAACACTTCCACGACGCGGCGTCCGGCCAGGGTGTACCGCGGATCGTCGCCCACCAGGATCGGCTCGCCGGTGAGCGAGCCGTACACCAGCATCCGGCCCTCCTCATGCAGCGCCTTGAACATCTGCGTGCCCGTTGCTCCGGCGACCGGGTCAACCGCGTACCGGACGCCTTCGGGACCAGCAATCTCGCGGACCTGCTCGTCGATCGGCCCGTCGGCGGCCACGATCACGGCATCCGCTCCGAGCGCCTGCAGTTCGGCGACCGATTCCCGGCGCCGAACGACATTGATCGTCCGGACGCCGTCGCGCTGGGCAAGCCGGATCATCATTCGCCCGATCTGGGAGCCGGCCGCCGACTGCAGCAACCATTGCCCTCGCGGAACGGCCAGCACATGGCGAAGCATGAGAACCGCCGAAGCCGGGTTGACGACCATTGATGCGGCCTGCTCGTCAGGAACGTCGGCGGCCACCGGAATCAGATCGCCCGCGGGAACTACCGCGTAGTCGGCCCAGTTGCCGCCCTGGCCGTTCACGACGGATACCCGCTGGCCCGGAGCAAGATTTCCGGCTCCCGGGCCGAGCGCGTCGACGACCCCGACTCCTTCAAAGCCGGCCGGCGCCGGGAATCGCGCTTCGACTCCCGAGTACAGCCCGCGGACGAACAGCAAGTCGGATGGGTTGACCGGCGTCGCCAGCATGCGAACCCGTGCCTCGCCCTGCCCCGGCTCAGGGACGGGGCGCTCTTCGAGCGTCAGCACGCTAGCAGGCTCACCATATTGACTGAAGCGAATCGACCTCATGACCGTCGAGTCCTTCCTCTGCCGTCAAGGTGCACCGTGATCAGCTGGGCCGCCCGAGCGCGCTGTACCGGATCGGGCCCAGTCCGTTGCGAGGCGCGCTGCCGGAGATACGGACCTTCCCGATGCCGCGAAGGGTAAACCGAGGCCCGGCCGCGTGCGTCCGATCCTGGCGACAAGCTCGCTACCCGGTGACTAGCGAAAGTACCGTAGAACAGTGACCGACGACGGTACTCGTGCCGCGCTGGAGCAGTTGCGTTCAGCCGTCGCCGACGAGGTACACGGGCTCGAGGCGGACCTGCACGCCGTGTTCGAGGCGAGCCAGGACTCCAACGCCGACGACGAGCACGATCCCGAGGGCAGCACGATCGCCTACGAGCGCGCGCAGCTCACGGCCGTGCTGGCCGCGGCCCGCCGCCGGCTGGCCGACCTGGACGAGGCATTGGCGCGTCTGGACTCCGGCGCCTACGGCATCTGCGAGCGCTGCGGGCGTCCGATCCCCGCCGGCCGTCTTGCCATCCGCCCGTTTGCTCGCACCTGCGTCACCTGCGCATGAACCCACCGGGGCGCTCCTGCTGATGCGTCGTCGTCCTGGTGCCCCTCGATGGCAGGGCGTGTCACCCGTCAGGCGGTGCCCGATCGACCGCCGCCTGCACCACATCTACCTGCCGGTCCTCGGCGCGCTCGGCATACGTGCTGGCTCTGCTCCATCTGGGCGGTCGGGACGGGCAAGCGATGGGCCCGCGGCGTCGTGACCCTGGTGGTCGCGCTCAGTGCGGGCGTCGCCCTGTTCAACCTGCCTGGGACACCGGCCGCCGCCGCTGCTCGGCCGGGTCGGGATGGCGCCGCGCCTGGCCGGACTCCTGGCCGTCGCGCTGCTGTGGAGCACGCACCGGCATCGCGGGTGTGACAGCATTCGCGGCCTCCGGCCTCCGGTGAGGGTGATCCGGCTTGAGGCGGGGATACCCGCTAGCAGGTATCCCCGGGTGCGGAAACCCGCAGCCGGGGAATCCCGCTGGCGGCGAGGTGGTCACGCACCGGTGCGAGAGAGCGTGGAGTTAGCCACCCACACCCCCAGGAGCAGGTGATCCCCATGACGACCCGCACGGTTGAGTTCGACCCGGTGGCGTCCATGGCGCTGTTCGTCTCCGATACCCCCAGGACCCGCGAGCTGGACGACGCGACGGTTCGCCAGACCGTTGACCGCACGCTGGAGCAGCTCGGGCCGGACGAGTGCTACGCCCGGGCCGCGCAGGAGTTCGGCGACCACCCCGAAACCGCGTTCGATCGCATCCAGTGGGCGCGCGAGCTCTGCAGCCGCGCAATGACCCCCGAACTCGTCGGCGCAGCCGCCTGAGAAACTCGGGTCGACCGAGACGCGCCGGGCTGCAAACGGTTCGCCAGCTCACGGCGAGCTGGCGCACCGCCCACCGTCCTGAACGAAGCCCGGCCATCGCAGAAGACCTCGACCCTACCCAGCAACCGGACTCACCCACCACTACACCCCCAATTCGGGAAAAGCTTGACACGGCATGGGGCCACGAGTTGACTTGTGACTATGGGACCGGCCTCAGCCGAAGAACACGAACCGGTCGCCCGGTCGAATGGGGCTGACCGCCAGATTGTCGTTCCATGGTGGTACTACGCGATAACCGGATTCATCGCAGGCACCGCAGTCGCGGCAGCCGCTCTTCTGCCGCAACAGATCGCGGGCATCTCTCTCGTCGCTGCAGCCCTATTTTTGGGAGTGATGAGCCGTATCGCGGCGAAAGCCTCGGGAACTCGTCTGCCTATTCCGGCCAGCGCTGCCGGCGTCGGTTATCTGGTAGCCCTAGCGGTCGTGATGATCGGGTCCTTGATCGTTGCATGGACCGTGGTGCGCCCTGACGGTCCTTCCTGGCTCGCCTGGATGCTTGCCACTGTCGTGCTTGTGGTCGCACTCAGCGGGACATGGGTGGCTAAGAGGTCGCACAAATAGGGAGCTTGACCTCGCCCCAAGGGAATGGCCCAGGCTGGGCGGGTGAACGATGCGGACCTCATGCTGCCCGGCGAGTTCGGCGCAGCGACCCGGCTGTCATCGAAGGCGCTGCGACTCTATGCCGAGCAGGGCCTTCTGGTGCCGGCCGGCATCGATCCGGCCACCGGCTACCGCCGCTATCACCGTGACCAGATTCCCCGCGGTCGGCTGATCGCCCGGCTGCGCACCGTGGATCTGCCGCTGGCGCGGATCGCCACGCTGATCGAGCTGAGCCCGCAAGGTCGCCAGGCCGAACTGCGCGCGTGGCTGGCCGCCCAGGAGGCTCAATTGCGGCGCCGGCGTGAGCTGATCGAGGCCCTCGACTGTGCCGCTGCACCGACCACCGCCCCTCCGAGACTGCGAGTGAGGCCACCACGCAAGCTGTTGTGCCAGGAACGGCGCGTGCACATCGGCGAGCTCGACACCTTCGTCACCGAAGCGCAGCGACGCATCCGCGGCCGGCTGCAGGCGACCGGCCTGCCGCACGACGGGCCAACGTTGGTGCACTTCCACGGATTCGTCACCCACGACAGCGACGGACCCGTCGAGGTCGCGGTGCCGTTCACCGGCTCCATTGAACCCGTCGATGACCTGCGAGTCCGGCTGTCGCCGGCCGGCACCGATGTCTACCTGCCGGTCGCCGAAGCCGATGCCCGGTTCCCCGACATCCTGCGCGCCTACGAGACGTTGGAGGCATGGATCGACGCGAACCGTCTGGTCAGCCTCGCCAGCCCGGTCGAGATCCGGCCCGGCACCGGCGGCGCGCTGCTCGACGTCACCTACCCCATCTCGACCAGCGAAAGAAGCTGAAGCATGCACCCGTACATCGGTTCCGGGCCCTACTGCTACGCCAACTCGCTGGCCATGGCCCTCGGCCCCACGGCCCCCTCCCCCCGACACGATCACCTTCTACCACGCCGAGCCGTACACGATGCGCGGCGACTTCCAGCGGGTCCGCGAGATCACCACCGAGGCAGCGCTGCGCGCGGCCCTGCCCGGCGCGGTCGCCTGGCTGCGCGGGCGCGACGTCCTCGCCGCGCCGCCCGGCACCATCGGCGGCAGCGCCGCGGTGCGCCGCCTCGCTGACCTGGTTACCGTCGGGCTTGACCCCGAGACACACGATCACCTGACGCATTTCGCGATCCGGGTCGGCGCTCGCCGGCTCGCCGACGCCGCCGCCGCGCTCACCAGCATCGGCCGCGACGAAGCCGCCGTCATCGCTACCCGGCAAGCCCGGCTGGTCGGCAGCCTCCAGCACGACCTCGTCAACGGACACACGGAATCCGCCGCCCAGACGTTGCAGCAGCTCGCGCCGGCCTATGACCAACTGGCCGCCGCGCTCAGCTGACACCACGGCGCCACGAGCGCCCGGCCGACGGTAGCCGCCAACCACGACAGACTGGGCTGACGCCGGCCACACCGGCACGCCGCCCACCAGAGGCCGCCAGCGCCCGAGCCGGCCCCCTCCGCCCCCGAGCCACGTACGGCCGGGCGCCGAGACGCGGTCGATGGAGCCGAACCAGCGCAGCTTCTACGAGCTAACTTGCCACCCCGATGTGCGTTTGACGGAACTGTGCGCGCTCGGCCTCATCGATCAGGGCGCGGGCATGGTCGGCGTAGGTGATGCGCTGTGTCAGATCGCCGGGCGCGAGGTGGTACACGCCGGTGGGCTTGCTCTCGAGGTCGAAGTTGCCCGATGGGCTGACCGCGACCCATGCAAGGTCGCAACGGCGCAGGATGTCCAGGGCCGTACGGTGGGCCAGCGAGAAGGGCCGAAACTCGGGTGGGAACCCGACCGTGTCCATGACGGGCACACCACTTGCATCGGGCAGCAGCGACGCGAGACCGACCCAGACGAGACGGCTGACCCCCGCCTCCTTCAACCCCGCGACGAGGCTCTCCGCCGCCGCGCGGAAGAACACGGCGGGATCGGCAGTGGCATCAGCTGCAGCCGCGATCGCCACGTCGTGCCCCGCGGCCGCTCTGGCCACCGCGGCAGGATCCGTGACATCCGCCGCGGACCGCACGAGGGGCGTAACCTCATGACCGCGTGCCCTCGCCTCGACAACAGCGGCGCCGCCAGCCTTGCCGCCCGCTCCAAAAACAACCATCTTCAGCATGGCGACGACCATAGGCCGGGTCATGGTTACCAATCGGGTACCTATCCTCGACCTATGAGCCGCCCGGAGCCTGACATGTTCGATGAGCTGTGCCCTTCCTCGTTCCTGCCGGTAAGGATGGGTCACAAGTGGGCGCCGCTTGTCATGCGGTTACTGGAGGCGACGCCCCTCCGGTTCGGCGAACTGCGCGTCGCGCTACACCGGACAAGCCCCAAGGAACTCACCCGCGCCCTGCGCACTCTTGAACGCGATGGCTTCGTATCACGCACGGCGGCCAGCCGCGTCGTCACCTACGAGCTGACACCACTCGGCCGGAGCCTGCTCGGCCCCCTCAAGGTTGTCTACGAGTGGACAGCGGAGCACTGGGACGAACTCCTTGACGCCCGTGATCCCGTTCAGGCGTAACGACATCTCACGGTTACCCACGCTTGACGGAAGGCCGCGCATGTGCGGAAAGCCGACGTGATGGGGCCCCACGACTCCATCGGCCCCGGCACGGTCGGTCACCGTAGGTAGTCGACGGTCCTCCTTCTTCGCGACGATCGGGGGCTGAACGTGCGCTATTGGCGGCATGACGGTGCTCGCGAGGTGCCCTGTTGTATTCCCAGCACGGCTGGGAGGAGCTCGGAGGGAGATGATTCCCTTGACACTTTCCCGCGCGGGACATAGCGTGCCGTCAAATTAACAGCAAACTTAACAGTTTCGCTGGAGGATGCCGTGCACCGTTCCCCCCGTACCCTTCTGCTCGCCTCCGCCGTGGCCATCGCGACCGCCGCCACCGGCGCCGCCATGCTGCTGGCTGCCTCCCCGGCCAGCGCCGCGGTGAGCCTCTCCGATGTCGTCCCCGCACCGGTGTCGGCGCAGCCCGCGGCCGGCGTGACCTATACGCTGCCGTCGGACGCCGCGATCCAGACCGCGGCCGGCGCCACCGACGTCGGCAACTACCTCGCCGGCATCCTCCGCCCGTCGACCGGCTACGCGCTGCCGGTCTCCACCACGACCGGCACGCCGACGAGCGGCATCGCACTGCTGCTGTCCGGCGCCGACCCGAGCGTGGGCGCCGAGGGCTATCAGCTCGACGTGACCGCCGCCGCCGTCACGCTCCGCGCGCAGACCGCGTCCGGACTGTTCCACGGGGTGCAGACGCTGCGGCAGCTGCTACCGGCGACGGTCGAGGCGAAGACCGTCCAGAGTGGACCGTGGACGGTCACCGGCGGCCGGATCGTCGACTACCCGCGCTACGGGTACCGCGGCGCGATGCTCGACGTGTCGCGGCACTTCTTCGCCCCCGACGTGGTGAAGCGGTACATCGACGAGATCGCGCAGTACAAGATCAACACCTTGCATCTGCACCTCTCCGACGACCAGGGCTGGCGCATCGTGATCGACGCCTGGCCGCGGCTGGCGACCGTCGGCGGCAGCACCCAGGTCGGCGGCGGCGCGGGCGGCTACTACACCAAGGCGCAGTACTCCGACATCGTCTCGTACGCGGCGTCCCGGCAGATCACGATCGTGCCTGAGATCGACATGCCCGGACACACCAACGCGGCGCTCGCCTCCTACGCCGAGCTCAACTGCAACAACACGGCCCCCGCGCTGTACACCGGCACCAACGTCGGGTTCAGCTCGTTCTGCGTGAGCAAGGAGGTCACGTACACGTTCGTGCAGCAGGTGCTCAGCGAACTGGCCGCCATCACCCCTGGGCCGTATCTGCACATCGGCGGCGACGAGGCGTCGAGCACGCCGGCGGCGGACTACCGCACCTTCATCAACCGCATCCAGCCGTACGTCGGCAACGCGGGCAAGACCGTGATCGGCTGGCACCAGATCGGGCAGACCGACCACACCGCGAACCGGGTCGCGCAGTTCTGGGGCACCGGCACCTCCGACGCGGACCTCAGCTCGGCCGTGAGCAAGGGCGACAAGGTCCTGCTGTCGCCGGCGAACAAGACGTACATCGACATGAAGTACACCAACCAGACCACGCTCGGCCAGACGTGGGCCGGCCTGATCGAGGTGCAGACCGCCTACAACTGGGACCCGGGCGCCTACCTCTCCGGCGTGCCGGCCAGCGCGATCATCGGCGTCGAGGCTCCACTGTGGACCGAGACGATCACCAAGCTGGCCGACATCGAGTACATGGCGTTCCCGCGGCTGCCCGCCATCGCCGAGCTGGCATGGTCGCCGCAGGCCGCGCGCAACTGGGACACCTTCAAGGTGCGGCTCGGCGCGCAGGGTCCACGGTGGACGGTGCAGGGGATCAACTACTACAGCTCGCCGCAGGTCCCGTGGGGCACGCAGCAGACGACGCGCAGCGCGTACACCCGGATCGAGACCGAGAGCTTCACCAGCCAGTCCGGCACGCAGACCGAGACCACCACCGACACCGGCGGCGGTCAGGACGTCGGCTACATCTCGCCCGGTGACTGGCTCGCCTACACCAACGTCGACTTCGGCGCGGCCTCGCCGGCCTCGGTCACGACGCGGCTGGCCTCGGGCGGGTCCAGCGGCACCATCCAGTACCGCCTGGACTCCACCACCGGCCCGATCATCGCCAGCGTCCCCGTCACCTCCACCGGCGGCTGGCAAACCTGGACCAGCACCACCACCAACCTGTCCGGCTCAGCCACCGGCGTGCACACCGTGTACCTCACCTTCACCGGCACGGCAGGCGCAGACTTCGTCAACCTCAACTGGCTGCAGTTCAACGCCGGCAGCACGCTGCCCAACGCGTACACCCAGATCCAGGCGGAGAGCTTCACCAGCCAGTCCGGCACCCAGACCGAGACCACCACCGACACCGGCGGCGGCCAGGACGTCGGCTACATCTCGCCCGGCGACTGGCTCGCCTACACCAACGTCGACTTCGGCACCCCGACCGCGGCGTCGGTGACCACGCGGCTGGCCTCCGGCGCGTCCAGCGGCACCATCCAGTACCGCCTGGACTCCACCACCGGCCCGATCATCGCCAGCGTCCCCGTCACCTCCACCGGCGGCTGGCAAACCTGGACCAGCACCACCACCAACCTGTCCGGCTCAGCCACCGGCGTCCACACCGTGTACCTCACCTTCACCGGCACGGCAGGCGCAGACTTCGTCAACCTCAACTGGTTCCAGTTCAACCGATAGCGCCTGTTTCACGCTGTACGGCCCGGCCTGCGCGCGACCAGGATGTCGCGCTGGATGGACTGGTCCACGCGGCGACGGAACGCGTCGTAGGGTGCGTCATCGAGCACCTCGAGGCCGGCGGCGGCGAGCACGCCGCCGGCCTCCTCTACGGCCGCGGGTGCGCGCTCATCGAGCTTTCCGACCGTATAAGGATCGCGGCCACGGACGGTGATCCGGTGCGCACATCTGGTTCCCCTCTAGGTCAAGGGGTCTTCGCAAGATTCTTCCGGGTTGTTCTAGCCTTGTTGGTGGCGGGTCCGGGCTGTGACTTGTCCGAAGTGGC